>JAGLGG010000041.1 GCA_023144145.1 Anaerolineales bacterium
CAAGGTCGACGAAGTCGGTTTTCAAACTAGCACCTCCAACCAGCGCGCCATCCACCTCGGGCATAGTCATATAGGATTGAATATTCTCTTTATTTACACTTCCACCGTATTGGACACGAATTACTTGAGCTGTGGTTTCATCAAACATGTCAGCCAATGCACCTCGAATGGTAAGACCGATAATTCGATTTACATCGCCAGGCGTTGCCGATTTGCCTGTGCCAATGGCCCAGATCGGTTCATATGCGATTACGCACTTCGATGCCTGTTCATTAGTCATTCCCTGCAGGGCGGATCGAATTTGACCGGAAACGAATGTATGCGTTTCTTCAGCCTCATTCTGAGCCAAATTTTCACCGACGCATAGGATGGGCGTCAGGTTGTGTGCGAGAGCTGCCTGGACTTTCCGGTTTATTGCTTCGTCGCTGTCTTCTTCACTGGCGGCCGCCCGTCGCTCTGAGTGACCCAGGATAACGAACTTGCATAGTTGTGCGATCATGGAAGGTGAAATTTCACCAGTATGGGCGCCACTGTCCTCCCAGTGCATGTTCTGGGCACCCAGATCTATATTCAACGGCATTAAGATCTCTGAAAGTGGGTGTAGGACGGTGAAAGGAGGGCAGAGCACACGATCGACCCCTTCAATTTCATTAAGCGGATGTCGAATCGCTCGGACGAAGGCGATTGCCTGCTCGACCGTTCCCAGGTTCATCTTCCAATTTCCTGCAATGATGGGTACTCGCATTGTGAACACCTTTCTTCTATTGATCTGAGTCAAAGATTTCGTAGTATCCGCGATCAAGTTCATCATCGGATAAATGAGCATAGCGTTGTGTAACTGCAATATTCTTGTGCCTGGCTAATTCTTGGGCGAGCTTAAGGTTACCACCGGAAGCGCGTAAAACCGTAGTGACGAAATAATGACGAAATGAGTGTGGTGTGATCGTTTCTTCAGCTGATTCTCCAAGGGTTTCTCGCACCCTTTGATGCACGATCGCTCTACCGGTCGTGGTGGACATAGGAAGTATCTTCTTCCCGGCTCCCTGATCATGGCGAGAGAAAAGGGGTAGGGAGCGTAAAGGACGTCCTGATGCGCCATCATATTGTGCTCGTTTGGATAAGTAATCCTTTAAAGCTGATAAAGAGCGTTGGGAGAAGCGCACGATCGATTCCGTATCGCCTTTGCCGATCATCAGTGCCCTTCCTTCATTCCAATCGATGTCGCCACGGCGAAGATTACATGCCTCGTGCACACGCAGACCTGTATCGGCTAGCGTGAGAATAAATGCGCGATCACGTAGTTGGATCAGACGGTGTCGATCATTCTTCGCATGTGAAAATGCAAGATTAGTTGCATAATCAATCACATTTTCAATATCTTTCTGTGGAAATTGAGGTAATCGTTGTCCAGGCCGGCGTGCACGTCGGCGGATGAGCAATCGTACGCGCGGCAAGTTGATGGGCGCCAGGTTTTCGCCTGCGAGAAATTCGTACCAGCCGGTCACTGCGGTGAGGTACAGGCGTTCGCTTGCAGGAGCGTAAGATTTCAGTGAAGTTGCGAAATCTGCGACCCAGTTTTCGTCCACATCGTTTGTAGCGAGCTTGTGGGGGTCAACTCCGTGCTTTTCCAGCATAGTAGAGAATGAAGTGAGTGCAGTGCGATAGGTACGAGCCGTATTAGGGCTCCTGGAAAGTGCAATGCTGTCTAAAAAGGACGAAATGCTTTGGGAAATTGTTGTTTGGAGCATTAGGAATGATCTATAACCAACCAATCTTTGATTTTTTGGTTATGCAAGGGACGAAGCTTGAACGGATCTATGCTTACCATAATGGTACTTATCATAACCATGAAGGATTTTAGCTGGTGTGGAGGTTTTTGTCAATTCCCTGCTCCACTACTTGTATAATTTTAGTAGTCAATTTGTTGATTTGCATGTTGGTTGATTTACATCAGCAGGATTTATAACAAAGTTGTGTCTAGCTTGGTTCTTTGGTCCATACTTCTAGTCATGCCCTGCCCCTCATACCAACTGCATCTCACCCCATATCACCAGACCTACGCCATCGAGCGAATGCGAACATCAATTCCCTCTTCTGAGCGCAACAATTCCACGATCTTGGCAGTATCAGTGCTCCCATAATGATACGGATACAAAATTGTCGGTCGGAACAATTTTGCTGCATCTGCGGCCATTTCTGGGGTCATTGTGTAAGGAAGATTCATCGGTAGAAAAGCGATATCGATACTCTCTAACTGCTTCATCTCCGGTATGTTTTCAGTATCACCAGCCACATACACTCGCTTATCCCCAAAACTTAGAATATACCCATTTCCGGAGCTTTTTGGATGAAATGGCTCACCATTCTCACGCTTATGGACGAGGTTGTAGGCCGGCACGGCTGCAATTCGCAGCCCCATGATTGTTTGTACGTCGCCATTCCTCATCACTATGCCACCCCTGACTTGCTTCGCACAGGTCTCTGTCAGCACCAACTGCGTTGTATCAGCCCGAATTTGCTCCAAAGCACTCAAATCAAGGTGATCACCGTGTTCATGAGTTATTAGAATGAGATCTGCATCCGGGAGAGTAGAGTAATCAGCCACCTTGCTGTAGGGGTCAACATGGATAACTTTTTCGTCGAAGGTAAACATCAATGTTCCGTGGCCGAGGAAGGTTATCTTTAGCTCCCCAGAGGACGTTCGTATTATTTCTTCTTCAAACGGGTCCTGGGATGTCATCATCAATCCTTTCTGTGTAATTGCAGACCTTATCGTCGAATATAAATCCTCAAACATTTAATCAACCAGGTCAATTGTGCTCTGCCTTTGGCGGTTGACCGTCAATCGAGTTACATCAGGCCGGGCATAATGGCCAGCGGGATCAAAATTCTGCCGCTCTTCTCGGACGCGCTGATGATCCAGGGTCGCCAGGATCAGTTTCTCTTCTCCCACAACTGGCTCCACCAACCAAGTGCCATCTGGTGCAGCAACGCAGGATCCTCCGTCCGCAAATAATTGCTGGGAATCAGCGATGATTTCGGATCGATAGGGTGTGTCCTCAGGAATATCCGACCCTCGCATCAGACCCGACACGGAGATCACGTAAGAGCGCCCCTCCAAAGCCATAAATCGTGTGATCTCTTGAGTGTTGTGCTCACTTCCAGGCCACACGGCCACATGCAGATCCTCTCCCTGGGCATATAGTGCCGCGCGAGGCAAAGGCATCCAATTCTCCCAGCAATTAAGTCCGCCTACGGTGAAGGCCCCAAGTTGATGCGTGCGCAGACCATGTCCATCTCCTGGTGACCAGGTCAGGCGTTCTTCATATGTGGGCATCAACTTGCGATGCACAGACTGAATAACACCCTCAGCATCCACATAGACCAGGCTGGCGTACAGGCTATGTCCACCGCGATCTCCCGGACGTTCGATGCAGCCAAGCATCACAGTCAGCCGATGTTTCCGAGCGGCTTCGCAAATTGCATCAAGATGGCCGACCTCAATTTGGACCGCATTGGCCATGTAGTGAGCGTGGATTTCTTTCTGCATCGGCGAGTTGAACTCGGCACCATGGGTACGCTCAATCCAGAATGGATATCCAGGTATCAACGCTTCCCCGAAGACCACTAAGTTGCATTCAGCCTCTGCCGCGGCGTGGACATACCCCAAGATTTTCTCCAGCGTGCCCTCACGATTGAGCCATACGGGTGCGATTTGAGCAAGCCCGATCTTTAACACATCTGCTTCAACGGAGCGTCCCATTTCAGAAGTCCTCCTTCACATCCATGGATAGATCGGTATTGGCGGTCGAATGAGATAAATGCTCATTCGCCATTCGTCGAGCAGCTTCATCTGTGGTGATGGACTCGGCTTCCGACATCTCAATAATGCGTTTAAGTGCATAACGTACAGTGTGGATGACCTTCTCTTCCGCTTCTTCCCACGACCAACCTTGGGCTTCTATGCCCGTAATCCCCATCGCACCGCCCACATTAATCACATAATCGGGGGCGTATAGGATATCTCTCGCACGTAGTCTTTCAGCATCCTGCGGACTTTCAAACTGATTGTTCGCCCCACCTGCAACAATGCGACATTTCAGCTGGGGAATTGTCTCTTTGTTAATCACCCCACCGAAAGCGCATGGTGCGAAAACATCGCATTCCGTTTGATAAACATCCTCGGCTGGGATGTATTGAATCCCTGGTTGATCGCGATATTGTTGGATGATCTCTTCAGCCACATCACTGAACATCACATCGGCCTCGGCGTTGCGCAAGTACTCAATCAAGGTTTTTCCGACGCTCCCCACCCCCTGCACCAGGACTTTTCGATCCTTTAACGAGCTATTTCCATAGACATGTTCGCATACAACTTGAATGCCTGTGAAGACGCCCAACGCAGTCAACGGGCCCGATGACCCCGCGCCGCCTTTTTCCGGGGTCCGACAGAATATGTACGGGGATCCTGTTTCGGCAATGATATCCATGTCAGCAGTCGAAGTGCCAACGTCGGGTCCTGTATAGAATGCGCCACCAAGCTGTTGAACCAATTTGCCATAACGCATAAGCAATTCAGAACGCGAAGCAGGTTCTAATTCTTCAGGAATAGAAATGACCGCTTTGCCCCCTCCCCTATCGAATCCCGGGACTGCAAACTTGAATGTCATTCCAGCAGCAAGTTTGAGAGCATCTTCAAGTGCGGCTCTCTGATCTGGATAATGCTTCATGCGCGTTCCGCCAGTTGCCGGGCCAAGCTTTGTGGAGTGAATTGCGATGAAAATCCAGGCTCCGGTGGGATGATCACGTTGGATGACGACTGTTTCGCCATCCCATTCTTGAAGTAGGGATTCCATCGTACACACACCTCCCTGTCTAAGTCCCTCTAAGATGAACAAAAATCATTGAAGAGTTCAGCAGGACTGCTATCATCATACAATGAAAGGGATTCGCAACCACAATGTTGGCCAAATTTTCAACCTTGCATTCGTGGATTTGCTTCAGTACAGCATTTACAGTTTTGTTGGATTCTGTGCAGACTATGGCGTCATAACTCACAACAAGGTGATCCAGAAGGATATAACGATGAAACTTGGCCCACTCCCGTCTTAGAGATCAGGGCGCAATCTCTAATGCGATTTCAGCCATCAGGGGAAAACCCCTTTCACGCTGCTCTGCAGTTGCGGTTTCGCCAGTCACCAGGCTGTCGCTAACCGTAAGGATGGAGAGTGCTGACACATTGAATTTGGCGGCAAGAGTGTAAAGCCCATTGGTTTCCATTTCGACAACAAGCGCACCAAAGGCGGACCATATCTTCCACCAATCAGGATCATCACCATAGAAAGAGTCGCCTGAAAACATCCCTCCAACATGCACCGTAATCTTACGTTCTTTAGCGACTTCATAAGCTTTCAGTAATAAGTCGAAACTGGCGCATGGTGCGTAGTCCATTCCATTGAAGCGGAGCTTGTTGATGTGTGAATCAGTGGAAGCCGTCATGGCTAGCACGAGGTCGCCAACTTTCAGATATGGCTGAAAGGCCCCACTCGTCCCAACGCGTATCAGGGTCTTTACGTCGTACTCCTTCACTAACTCGTTAACATAGATCGAGAGAGTTGGAATACCCATCCCAGATCCCATAACCGAAACGCGTTTATCTCCATAGCGCCCTGTATAACCATACATACCGCGAACTTCGTTGAAGCAGAATACATCCTCCAACATTGTTTCTGCAATGTTCTTGGCCCGCAGCGGATCTCCTGGCAAGAGAACGGTCGGGGCAATTTCCCCACTCTTTGCGCCAATATGAATGCTCATATTCCTCCTCCAATGTGTACGAAACGCAACCCGATGATGTATCTAAATGGTCATTTATTGTTTACTCAAAGATTAACATTACATGATTTCATAGAAAAGAATTTACTGTATCTGAGCAAGATTCAGAGAAAAATGAACATCATTTTGTTCGAAGACCAATCTGATAAGTAATGGAACCGGTAGTTCCCCCCGTGAGCTTATCATACAGCTTTCGTGCAGTATGGTTGTCAGGCCTCGTCTGCCAATACACGAATATCCAATTCTGTCGCTCGGAGTACTCCTGGACTCGTCGAATGAGGTTTGAACCCACTTTGTTCAGCCTTGCATCTTTGGCCACATATAGATCCTGCAAATAACAAACAGGTCTGATTTCCCACGTATCTAAATGGGGGAAAAAATGGACGATACCGATTAGGCTCGAGTCAACTTTCCGCTCAGCAACGAAACCTCGAATTGGATGTTCTTCATCAAGGATTCGAGCCCACAATATGTCAGTGTGAGCTTGAGGGATTGTTGACTCGTAGAATATGAGGTATTCATTCCACAAAACTTCCCACTCACTTCGATCGGAATCCTTGGGGCTACGTATTTGATATTCGATAGGTCCGGCTTTGGTCATTTTTTCTCCAGGTGAATGATTGAATACGTACATTGCTCCAGCTGTGTTGTTGAACAACGGCGGAGGCATACTTACTCTACGTTATGAGAAATTGCAACCATTATTGAAACTTCTTGTATGGAAAGCCGCTTACCGCTCCAGCGGATTGTCTTCATCAATGGAGGGGATCAAGCTTGAAAAAACGAGCATTCCTTCAGCGACCGGCCTCGCTGAGTAAACCAAATCTTGGCCTGCAAACCACAGTTGGGAAGAGCCTCCTCCATCGATATTGATGGCCTCTGAAGCCCCCAGTTCAATCATTAAGTAGGAGAGAGTTTCCAGCGTGACCCCCCACTGCTCTTCAACCACCAACACGATAGCTTCTCCTGAAAAGGTACGGCCAAAGGCAGTGCGAGCTCGGGGGTAGTATTGATCTGGGCACCATCCTTCCTCCAGGATACAGCGATTGTGCAGGTCAACGGGATGACCATGCTGAACCAATAAAGGGAGCCCCCCAATAGTGTTGTAATAGAGATCGGGATCCGGAATCCAGGTCCATGGTTGATCTGGATCAGGCAACTCCTGTCTTGAAACGATGCCAATGCGGATGTCCCCAGTTTTTGAAATCGATACTGAGCTCCGTTGGATGTCTCTCACATTCTGATCATCGAAATAGCCGTCTAGCCGCTCCCCGTTCTTCACTGTGAGACCAACCGGTCCATAAGCATATATTGGCGAAAAGAAGTCCCCATTAAAGGCTGCAACTGCACCTGGGTATCTGTTTGCCATGTTGGCCACACGCTCGCCAGGATATCCGTTCCCAATATGACAGCCAGGCCCTGGACTCATTTGGGGATTGAGGGTGTCGGGAATATGCACATCTCGACATTCACCGTAATTCCCATAGCGATCGAAGCCTATTGGGAGAACCGTTTCGAATCGGACTTCGGGTAGTTTAGGATCTATTCTTAGAATTTCGTATGGGCCGAGCGTACAATGACGAATTCCGATGTAGATTTCAGCCTCACAGACCTCAGAATACTCGCTCCAAACGATTTGAGGAGTTGCTGTCATTACGATAGTGGGAGATGGCGTAAGTGTGAAGGTGGCCGTCGGTGTGGGCATGGGCGTCTGCGTAGGCTCAGCCGTGGGCGTTGACGTAGGTGGAATACGTGTATTGACCAGGATTTGATTTGGAGTTGATATCACTAAATTTATTGGATCATCCGCCATGACTAAATCTGGTGGCGATGTAGCGGATGATTCGGAATTCTCAAAAGCTGCAGCGGGGAAAACGGATCCGTAGGAAACCAATGAAATTAACAAGCCCGCAACAGTTGCTATAAGGCAGACTGTGGCGCCAACGATCTTTTCCGTCGTTTTCTCTGGCATGTACCTACCCAAACCTCAGTTCTTCGAATTAATTACCACTCCAATACAATCGTCGTGTTCTCGTAAATTATCTGACCCACCAACTAGCTTCAAAATCGAATTAGGAAATGTAAGTAAATTTGGTTTCGTGTTCGAACTCACATCTCCAAGTTTAGTGCGTCCACTAAGCGTAGCTCAGTGTCCACCCTATCTTGTGGTTAGTCACGATGAATACGATGGGCTGTCATTCTGAGCCGAAGCGTAGCGGAGGCGAAGAATCTCGTTGCTCACGGGCG
>JAGLGG010000410.1 GCA_023144145.1 Anaerolineales bacterium
TCATAACAATCATGCTGCAGAATATCGAAGCGGTTGACTATTGAATCTCCCAAGATTTCGACGAGTTCATCGCGAGTGTTAGGGCGATGAGTTCCAGTGGCATTGATAAATACAATTTGGCTATCTGGCACATTTTTGATTGCTTCAAGCATGGGCGGTAAGATGTGATTGTATGGCATTGGACGAGTGATGTCACTGAAGACGATCGCAACTGTATCTCGATGGTTAACCAGTTCGCTAAGAGGAGGGCTACCAATGGGTGAGTTCAGCGCCTCTCGAACAGCAGCAATCTTGTCATGAATAGGGGCTACCGGATTCGCCTGAATAATTGTCGTTCGGTCCTTCGGAAGTTCAATGACTTTGCCAGATTTTCCATAGAGGAGATTTATCTTCATAGGATTATTTTTTCCCTCTGTTGAGCTGTGTCGCGTGGATAGCAGAAATGAGATAAACGTATCATAGTAATCTATCTGTTAACCACGACTGTCCATATCCCCGGTTATATTGGTTGGGGGTATTCTAAATTTCGTATTGGATATACAAATGTTAAGCTATAGAAAGATTATTAAGGGCTACTCTCATCAGGCGAAAACCGGGCACCATATACTATTAAATCAGTGATCACTTATGCCTTTGCGATTGAGAATGCTCAGATTAGACGAAAATGCTTGTCCGCTCTATCTTTCATTATTTGATGAAATGCAAACAAAATCATCGTTTCACCAACTCTTTCCTACTCATAATAATTTACTACAAACTCTCAAGTATGGTATCTTGACGCGTTTTCTGATTCCTTGATGGGATGATCGCTCGGTAAATAACAGCATCTTACCCATCGTTAAGTAGGAATCGAAAGCTCTTGGGAAGGTTGTTTTTGTATTCGCTGTTTTATAGAACGTGCCCAGGTAAGTTGTCCGTGTGTCGGCCCCGATCAATGACCACAACGCCATTTACGATTACGTAAGGGATACCTACAGGGTACCTATGAGGGTCGATGTAGGTCGCTTGATCAGCCACAGTATGGGCGTTGAATATGACTAGGTCTGCCCATGCACCTTCATATATCACGCCCCGGTCGGTGAGACCGAAGTGATTAGCAGTGGTAGAAGTCATCTTCTTCACCGCCTCCTGCAGTGAGAGAGCCTTCTCCTCGCGCACATAATGTCCCAATACACGAGGGAATGTCCCGTTTCTGCGCGGATTAATCCTGCCCTGAGCTAATGTGCCATGGGGAGCAAGAGATTCTCCGTCGGTGCTAAATACAATTTCTGTGATCTTGAAAAACGTTCATGATGCCAAAATTCTGGATGAGCTCCTTTGTTTTTGGCTCAATCTTCATCCTGCCCTTTTCCGTTGAATTAAGCAAACAATTTCCATATATTTTTCAATTATCTTCCAAGTCGAAATACTACTCTATTAGAATCCATCTACCTGATTTGGGAAATAATCCTCCAGGGTCCCCTCCCGGTGCACATCTGCCGTCGCGCAGTGCAGCCCACCCCCGAAGGGCGATACCTCATAGAAAGGAACCGGGACGACTTCCATGCCATGCTTGTCCAACAGTTCCATGACAGGTGTTTCGCTGGCTTCCACGCAGACGGTCTTCGGATCGAGAACAAGCAGGTTGATGTTGAGCCAAATGCTGCAGAAGGTCATCGGTCGCTTCTTTTCGAGTAACGTGGGTGGACCCTCAATTATTTCCCAATCGTTTTTCTCGAACAGTTCCTTTTGCG
>JAGLGG010000411.1 GCA_023144145.1 Anaerolineales bacterium
TCAACCTCATTCGTTTCCTCATCTTTTTCTTGCACCTCTGGTGGAATCCATTCATGAATATCTTTGAAGACTGCGGACGCTATCGTTGTCGTCGTTTTGATGATCCCTGAGACTCCTGCAAGCTTGGTGGAAACAAATTTGTACAATTCGGACGAGGACTTCTTTAACACCTGGAAAGCGAGATCGTGATCGCCAAAAGCCGCTTGTACCCACTGCACCTCCGGAAATTCTGCAACTTTCCTGGCTACCTCGTCCAACTTCGCTAGTTCTACTTGGCAGTAAATATCTGCCATCACTTCATAGCCGAAGAATTCAGGATTGAAAATGCCGCGAATCGAGATGGCTCCACTCTGGAGAAGGCTGTTGACACGATAGGCCACTTTGCGCTCATTCGCCCCAACCACCCTCGCCATTTCTGCGCTTGTCATCCTCCCATCCTGGGCCATCAACGAAAGCAGCTGCCGATCGAGGTTGTCAATTTTCATTAGGATTTCTCCTGATCTGTAGAAATCGTAATACAGGATTACTAATTGATTTTTCCGAGTGATTATTGGACAATGTTGACTGTTTCAGTTATACTTTTCTTTATTCTGTTTCTGTTTTCCTAGTGTTTTATACAATTATTCTCTGATTCTGTCAACATTATGTCGGATTCTGATCATGTCCAACGCTGGCTTTCAGTGAGATTGTTCCATAAGGATTTCCCTAATCAGTTAAGATATCAATGACAGAATATTCAACGGCTGATGGCAATTAATCCCCAGGTGTAGGGGCGATTGGTGACGTGCGTTAGCACGCGTTGCCGTTACGCTGGCTTCGATGCTGTCAAGCGACATCTAAATGGACTTTTCAGACAAGCACGTCTTGAGACGTGCTCGTAACACCGAAGGGTTAAAGGGACGGTTGGGAATATGCCTCTGCCCTATCTTGTTCTAAACACGCCAAAATCTAAGGAGTTGCCTCGATTATGTATGAAGATCTCAAGGATAAAGTCGCAATTATTACCGGAGCTGGAAGTGAATATGGCATCGGGCAGGGTATCGCACGGCGATTGTCACAAGAAGGTGCACATGTCGTTTTGAGCGACCTTCAGCCCGCCAATTCGCCCGATCGCCCTGATGAAGAGAGCTATCTCCACACCGTGGTAAAGGAGATTGAGGCCTCCGGCGGACGAGCCCTCGCGCTGTACGCGGATGTTACCAAAAATGATCAGATCCTCGCGATGGTAGAGCAGACGAAGAAGGCATTTGGCCGGATCGACATCCTGATTAACAATGCCGGAGCCTTTCCTGGAGCAAATACAACTGAAGACATGGAAGAACGGGCTTGGGATATAACGGTGGATGTGAGTGCCAAAGGTGCATTTCTGTGTTCCAAGGCGGTAATACCCTACCTCAAAGAATTGGATGGTGGGGGTCGTATCGTCAATATCGCATCCATTGCCGGCAAAACAGGCTTTCCCACCTACGGACCCTACTGCGCAGCCAAAGGGGCGTTGATCTTACTAACTCAAACCATGGCGCGCGAATTGGGGGGTCAGGCCATCACGGTTAACGCCGTGTGCCCGGGAAATGTGGATACGTTAATGGGGCGAAAAGAGGCGGAGATCATTGCGAAGGAGCAAGGGATTGGGCTTGAAGAAGCCATGCTTGTGCTGGGGGAAGAGGCCGCATTAGGACGAATGGCCGTTCCAGAAGATATCGCTAACGTTGTCACTTACCTATGTTCCAATCAGGCGTCCTTCATCACCGGACAGTCGATCAATGTCTGCGGCGGAATTGAATTTCATTAGGCCTGAGCTTCGCTCAGGTTGCGCAAGCTATGCTTGCGCTCTCAATGGTGTCTTATAAGCTTATCACCAAGAATGCTTCGCCCCCCAGCCCAGCATAGGATCTACATTGCTCTATACCTTGAGAGCTATGATCTGCTGTTCTAAAATCGCTCGATTTGTTTGGGACAATAATCATCCAAAGCGCGCAAAATCAACGATCTCATCGAAATCACAGGTCGCCAAACCAATGGCATGATCCGCTCCGCCGTAATAAACCCAAACTTGATCGCCGACGCGAATGTTCGCGCTGGAGAAGACGACATTGGGAACATTGCCTTCCAACTCCCATTGCTCGCGCGGTTCGAGGATCCAGTCACGGGGTCTATTCAGAATCACTGTCGGGTCTTCCAGATCAAGCAAAGCGGCTCCCAAACGATAGATGCGATCTTCCGCGTAACCATGATAAAAGAATAGCCAGCCATGCTCTGTCTCAATGGGCGGCCCATTTCCTCCGATACTTACACTATCCCACTCACTGCCCGGTCGAGGCGACATGATGCGCTTCATCGACTCCTCAGGCCAATTTATCAAATCCTTTGATTCAGCAATCCAGATATCAGGCAAACGTCGATGGAAAGCAACAAAGCGATTTTTTAACTTTTTCGGCATGAGATAATGGTCTTTGTTATTTTCCCCCTGCACCAAAGGGCCGATTCTCTCCCATGCCAGCAGATCATTGCTCTTTGCAAACATCGGAGTTAGCGCATCTTCCAACGGTCCTATTCCTGA
>JAGLGG010000412.1 GCA_023144145.1 Anaerolineales bacterium
ATCAATGCCGGGTCGTTTGGCTTCCACAGCTGGCGCTGGCGGTTGCGGCTCTTGCACGCGAGCGGGTTGTGTTTCTTGGCGCTCAATGAACCGGCAAAGGCGTTGGCGTTAGCGGAGGATGGATTGCCACTGGCGGAAACGAATGTTACCCGCAAATACGTTGCCCTCAACCATGAATTAAAGGGCATGGCGTTGGCAAAATTGGGCAGGGTGGATGAAGCGATTGGGGTAACCAAGGCAGCTATCTCCCTGGCCGATGACATTCATTACCAACCTATCCGCTGGGCGAGCCGTCACCAACTGGCCGAACTGTATCGTCAAAACGGCCGTGAGCAAGAATCAAGAAATATTTCATCTGAAGCAGAACATATCGTCCAAACCATTGCTTCATCATTAGAAGATGAAAATCTGCGAGTTACATTCATAAACACGGCTCTTCCCCAATAGCGCCAGACACGGGTATTGAGCTTCAAAAAACCAAACCATTCATCCCAAATCTGGCACTGCACCCACGCTTCATTAAGTCCCATTTAATTCCCATTAAGTTGCTCGGTTTAGAATGCGGCATCAATCCTAATCGTATTGCAAGCGAAAGGCGCAAGGAAAGGATAAATATGCCTCACACACTCATAACTCAGCTCCGTTTTGCTCGTAGTGAATTTGTTCGCTGTTTGGAGGGCATCTCTGATGAGGATGCTCGCCATCGTTTCATGCCCATGAACTGCATTAGTTGGATGGTCGGCCATATGGCAGCCCAAGAGCAGTACTATTTTGTGTTTTTCCCCCAAGGTAAAGTGCCTCACCCTCAACTGAATAAATCGGTCGGTTTCGGCCACCCCGCGACCACGCCGCCGCTGGCTGATATGTGGCAGGTCTGGCACGACATCACCGCAGCCGCTGACACGTTCCTGGATACACTGACAACTGAGCAATTGCTGACGCATCTGGAGCAGGGCATAAAGGCATTTGAGGATTCTCTATTTGGGACGGTCACAAAACAGATGCTGGAGCAAAGCAGTGTCCGTTCAGGAGAAAATGTCGGCACCAGGATGCAACGCACCACCTATCATTACTTTTTTCACACGGGCGAAGCCCATGCCATTCGCCAGCAGCTTGGACACCCGGATTTGCCGTATTTCGTAGGAGATATGCCAGATTTTGAAGGATGAGAATTGATTGGATGGACGACTCACAGAATGCTGATGTCTACGAAAACCTGCTCAAGACGTAAATCTTTCCTGGCAGCGCATCCAAGAATGTTCAGGGCTATCAAGGTGTGCAGTTGTTTCGACTGCCCTGTGAACACAAGGCTTTCCTGGGCAACGCCCATTAAGTTGGAAGTTGTGTTAGATATTGAACCCTAACGAATTAAAAGGAGCAGAAAATGAAAAGCTTACGTTGTAGAGATGCAGGTTTTGATTGCGATTATGAGGTCTAGGCTGAAACCGTCGATGAGATTTTGCAAAGGGCTGCTGAGCATGTGCAATCCGTCCACAATCTCGAAGTAACAACGGAATTGACCGAGCAGGTTCGCGGCCTTATCCAAGACGAAGAATGATCATCGTCGGTTTGACTACGAAGGATAATCACACGTATCCTCCTTCATCCAAAGAGGGTATTAAATGAGATCACTTCGAAGCTCATTTTGGCTTTGGGTGTAATCTCCAAAGGGGAACGGCTATTCCCGTTCGCCGATCTGGGAAGGATCACATGAGCGAAAATTCATTGAATGAACTAGCCCAACTCACAGCTCTGGCTGAGCGACTTGCCGACGAGGGGCAGATGAACCTGAATAAGTTGGTGGAAGCTGCCGTCTATGCCCAGATCCGTCGCGCAGGCTGGAAGCGGCGTCCCCAAATTTCAAAGGACCTCATGCAGGCTGAGTTGGCAAACGCCGTTGAAGCGCTCAAGAAAAATGACGTATCGCCTGAATTGATTGCCGCGATGGAAATCGGCCTGCGCGCATTGCAAACAAAGCGTGGCGGAGACATGATGTACGACGAATCGCCAGACATTTTCGTCTGCCGTATGTGCGGCTATGCAGCCCTGGGAAAACCGCCCGATCACTGCCCTGATTGCGGCGCGTGGCCGGGTCGTTTTCGAAAATTCGTGGCATTCTTCAACCGGGACAACATCGAGCCGCTCAATCCTACGTCCGTCTTGGATTTGCTGGCTGAAAATGCGATGGAACTGGCACGGCTTGTTGAAGGGTTATCCGAAGAAACGATGAACCGCCAAACAGCTGAAGACATCTGGTCTATCCGTGACCATATTGCCCATTTTTACGATACGCAGGAAATGTTGGACACTCGCGTGCACCTGATGCTGAATCATGACGACCCTGATCTAGCTGCCATGGCAGTATTTGAATTCGCGACAGAAGCTGATCGCCATCCAACAACAGCACAGGGAATTCTGAAATCATTTTGCCAGAAACGGGAGGCATGTGTGGTCCTTTTGCAACAGCGGTCGTTATCAGATTTGTATCGTACCGGCAGGCACGCAGAGTTCGGCGGGTTAACCATCCTGCGTCAGGCAGCCTACATGGCCTTTCACGAACAAGTTCACCTGGCAGAGATTGATTTGCTTTGCCGGGAAGTTGTGAGCCCCTGAGTTATGCAATCACCAGTGCGTAAAGCCACATTCATCATCCGCCTGTGGACGGACGGCGACCCGGTTGATGATAACGCCTGGCGCGGTACGGCCGAACACATCGGTAGCGGACAATCGCATCAGTTTCAAACCCTCGATGAAATTATTGCTTGGCTGCGCCAAGAGCTGGCAAGGACTGAAGATGAACCGGAATCATAAGAACAGAATGGTTTAATGGCGATCATTCCCGTAGCTCAAAATAATTTCTTTTTCAATTGAGGACAGGGTCGTCGAACCAACTCAAAAGTGCAACTCAGAACGAATAAGATAAGAGTCCTCAGAAGCTCGATCATCACTTAGAGTACACATGTTTGTTCGCTCTTATTGAACCGTTTCAGAACCCACGGGACAAAATAGGGTGAAAAAATAAGAGATACTTTTCGTTCAAAACACACAATAGAAAGTCCCCCGAACTCCCTCGTGTAGGAAAAGTTGTAAAAACCACAAACCATCCTTTGAGCTGCTGCAAATCGGCTGCAAATACCATAGACGGTGTGGAAACAATAGACATTATGTA
>JAGLGG010000413.1 GCA_023144145.1 Anaerolineales bacterium
TTTCTCAGCGGAAAACGAGATTCTTCGTCGCTTCGTCTTGTGAAGCGCTTCGTCTTATGAAGCCCCTTCGCTCCTCAGAATGACACATAGTCATCAGGATCATCTTGACTGATTACTAGTTTAAGTACTCTCAGATGCAGCCCTCGGGTTTCCCAAGTCCAGAGATCTTAGATACTTTCTTCGCTGGGCCTTTGGGGAAGAGGCTGAACAGCTCCTTGGTCGAAATGTCAGTGCCTTTGGTGATCTGGCGCAAGGTCGGTGAAGCTCCGTTTTCAGTGGCGTGGGTACGACAGAAATTGATGATTGTCCAATGGGCCTCGGTCAGTTCCTCGATGCCTTCCTGTTGAGCCAGAATCTTACCGATTTCAGGGGTCCATACATTAGGATCTGTCATGAACCCTTCTTCATTAATTTCGACATTGGTGAGAGTGTCTTGTGCAACTTGGTCGGTCATTGGTACTTCTCCTTCATAAAATTTTTCGTTATCAATTCATCGATGCTGGCATTTGTTGATCGGCCAGAGCTTTAACGACATTAATCATTCGAGCTAAGCCCATCCTCACTTGAGGATCGGAAAATTCACGTAATAGTTTGAGCGTTGAAGGAGCGTCCTGGACAGGCCCTTCAGCGCTGATGGCCTCAACCGCATTGTTGGCGAGGGAGAGGATTTCTGGCTGGGTCATGTTGCGTGCGGTGGTGAGTATTGTGACGATGTTGTCGCCCAAGGCACGCACATCCTGCTCGTTGAACTCAGCAACGATACGCTCGAGGATTTTCCAGGCTTCCTGCATGAAAGTAAAATAGCCCTCACGCTCGAAACGATCCAGTGTTTCCACCGTGACGTTGAAGACCTCCTGACCGATGCGGTTTACATCGTCGGTCAATCCCATCACCGATTCCAACCTGTCTAAGAGTTCCAGCAAACCGCTCGTGTTCCTCAACAGTCTTTTAACGAGGAAGAACAGATCTTCGAGCTGAAAGTCTTGCCCAATTTCCGCCAGTTCATCGATGCTAAGTTTGATCATGTGATTGGCGATGGGGATCAGGTCGGATTGCAGTTCTTCAAGGTTACGCTGACGCTTGTTCTGGGCTTCCAGCTGCACAGTAAGGTAATCAATTTTTTCGTGGAGCAGTGCTAAATCTTGATCCATCATATTCCCTCTAGTTCCACTTTCCAGCCATGGTCATTTGAGATTCGAATGGCATTTCACCGCCCTTGAGCATGACATTCCAGTAAATCCAGCGGAACATCATCTTTCCCCAGTGATTGACCGGAGATTCCTTGAGTAGAGAAAATGGTCCAAAGCCAGGAAGGGGGTACTTTCCAGGGAGGGGTTCCACATCGTAGTTGAAATCGATCAGAATTCCCTTCTCAAACCCAGACTCGATGAAGCAATTGGCGTGGCCATCGAATTTGGGAAGTGGCTCCAGCCCTTCTATTTGGCGCAGGACATTTTCAATGAGAACGTCGAGCATGAAATGTGCGACAGATCCGGCCTTTGAGGTCGGCACGTTTGCCGCATCCCCAATTACCCACACGTTTTCCCATTTCTTCGACTGGAGAGTGTGGTCGTCGGTTGGAACAAAATTGAGTTCATCACCCATCCCAGAGCGGTCGATGACCTCAGCGCCCATATTTACGGGGATGGTGATGAATACATCGAAAGGGATTTCGCGTTCGTCGTAGGAGCGGATAACGTTCTTTTCATGATCCACTTCCATGATCGTGTAATCCGCTTCTAGTTTGATATCTTTTTCGTCCAGCATATCGCCCAGGAGAGAGGAGGCGCGTGGTTTTGTGAATGCGCCTGAAAGGGGGGTTGCGAAAGTTAGTTCCACGCCTTCGCGAATGCCGCGCTCGTGAAAGAACCAATCTGCCAGGAAAAGGAACTCCAATGGAGCCACTGGACACTTGATCGGCATCTCGGCCACATTCAATACAAGCCTTCCGCCTTTCCAGAATTTGAAGAATCGGGAGAGCGCCTGTGCTCCTTCGATGGTGTAAAAGTCAAAGACATTTTTATACCAGCCGTTGTCCAGTAAGCCATCCGTTTCTGCGGGAACAGTTCGGGATCCGGTAGCAATCACCAAAGTATCGTATTTGATGGTTCGATCACCTTTAACCAAATGCACCTGGTTTTTTTCGGGCTCGATCAGCTTTATTTCGGAGAGCACGAATTCCACACTTTGTGGGATGAAATCGCGCTTGGGTTTAATGACATCGCTTGAGCTGTAAATACCGAAAGGAATGAA
>JAGLGG010000414.1 GCA_023144145.1 Anaerolineales bacterium
TAATACTTGACTCGAAGAATAATGCGTAATATTATATGTACAAATAAACGTACAATTATTTGTACTAATAATTGTACGTATCAAGGGTTATGTAAGCGATGCTAAAAACAACAACTGTTTCCGAATTACGTGCTGATCTAGCGGAATTAATTAAGAATCTTGACGATGGCCCGTTATTGGTATTATCTCGAAGCCGTCCAGCAGCGGTCTTGGTTGAACCAGAAATGTTTGATGCCATTGTCGAGAAGTGCGAGCTTCTCGAGGATCTTGTGGATGGACGACGTGCTATCTCCGATTACATCAAGGATAGGAGCATTGCTGTAGACGCCGAAGAGGTATTTGAGCGACTTGGGCATTGACGATGTCCTATGAACTGAAGCTGCATCGGGATGTAGAAAAACAACTCGAGAGAATTCCTAAGAAACAAAGAGAGCGCTTGGTAGATACCATGCGCTCTCTTTGCCAGGATCCCCGTCCGATCGGTTGTATCAAAATAGAAGATCGTCTTTATCGTGTGCGTCAAAGTCAATACCGAATCATATATGCAATATTTGATGAAGAAGTAGTTGTGTTTATCTGTAAGGTTGTGCGTAGAACAGAATCTACATATCGAGATCTTCAAAAAATGTTAGATCGAGCCATACGATACGTAATAGAGGAATGAAGATCGAGGCCGTTATCTGGCTTGCGATGAGAATTGGAACGCGGTCAACGAATCGAGGATGTTTTATTAAATGACATCACAAATCGGAAGGGCTAACGAACTGATCCATATATCGATATTTCACACGAATGACATGCACGGCCGCCTGGACGCTATTGCGCGCTTGAGCACATATGCCCGCAAGCTCAGAGAGGATGCTCAGGAAGAGGGACGAGGTGTTTTCTTCTGGGACGCAGGCGACGCAGCAGACCGACGAATACAGATTTGCAGTGTTACTAAAGGTTCCGCTTTTCCACCGATCTTAAACTCGATGGGCTATACGCTTCAAGCAATGGGGAATGCAATTTCATTGACCTATGGTCCACAATCGATGGCCGAAGTCGCAGCCCGGTCGGAATTCCCTATCCTGGCAGCAAACTGCCGAGATGGGGATGGGCCGCTGGTGGAAGGTCTCAAAGAGATAGAATTGATTTCTCTGGCCAACGGGATGCTGATGGGCGTCATAGGTTTAACGACACCCTGGGGGAATTTCTATGAACTTTTGGGTTTGCGCTTCCCTGATTTCCGCGAAGTCACACAACGGCTTGTTTCTCAACTCAGGGCTGACGGCGCGTCACTCGTCGTTGTCCTTTCTCACCTTGGTTTGGAAGATGATCGCAGGTTAGCTGACGAAATTACTGGAATTGATTTGATTATTGGAGGACACTCGCATGACAGGCTGACAAATGGCGAAGTGAGGAACGGAGTGCTCATCGCTCAAGCAGGAGAGTACGCTAAAGCAATTGGCCGAGTTGACCTTACACTCGATCCCCATACAGGAGGGAAGATATCTAGCACCGCAAATGTCTTGGATGTCCCCGATGATGTGCCCATTGATCAAGCAGTCCTATCAGCCATCTCAGCTGCAGAAGAAGAAGTAGAAGAGTTTATGGCCCAGCCAATCGGAGATCTTGCAGTGTCATTGGACCATGATTATTTTCGAGAATGTGACATTGGTAATTTAGCAGCTGACGCTCTGCGGGCACGCATGAGCGCCGAAATTTCGATGGTTTCCGGTGGTCAATTCCGCCATGCTTTGGAAGGGGGGATCTTGACACTGGGACAACTTGATGCAGCCTGTTTCTCGACGGCAAATCCATGGTTGTCAGAAGTTCGAGGTGGCCAAATTTTAGAAGCCCTTGAACGCGGACTTGACCCTTCCATAACTCAAGCCAAGCCCCCATCCTATAGAGGGGCACCGATTGGCATTCCTCAGATAAGCGGCATGCTGGTTGAATATGACAGCAACACACTGGGAGAGCCTCGGGTGCGCCGCGCAGTCATCCAAGGACAGATAGTTGAGCCAAATCGCCTCTATCGATTAGCACACACGGACGCTGAGACGATGCCGGAAGTTGGGTACCTGGAACTCGAAGATGGACAGACAATAGAACAAGAGGTTCCAACGATTCTACGAGAAGTGATCGCCGACTACGTTCGTTTGCACTCACCATTGCCCGTTCCACAGCGGGGTCGATGGATATCGATCTCTTCACCGAAACACAAAGAAAAAGGAGAAAGCTAACAACAACTCGCTGCATGGGTGACGGCTAACTGGCAGAGAAAGTATTTGTCTCCCTTTGGGGTTTCCATAAACATGGATAATTTCGAATACTTGGCTTGAAACTGGCAGATGTGAAGGTCCCAGCCTGAGTTATTTCAGCAGGGTCACGTAAGAGATTATTTGAAGGAGAAGAATATTCATGAGACGAAGACCGTATGTTCACTATATCCGTATGACTGCTCCGTTGTTACTATTGGTTGGCAGCGCTTGTAACATCGCAACTTCACCCGCTCCAACGGAGAGAGTAGCAACCTCAGTTCCCACCAGCTCGATCACACCATCATCTGAGCCGACATCGACCATTGAGGCTACGCCAACTGCTGAGCCGAGAATCAACACAACCACCTCTGGACGTATTAGCGAGGATGAGATTTGGGAGGGTGAGATCTTAATCACTGGCGATATTTTCCTTGACAATGGGGTAACGCTTACTATTAGACCTGGAACCACCGTCTTACTTGCCGCGAATAGTGATGACCAGCAGTCTGGTGGCGGTTTTGATGATGCGCCTACCCGCGATAACAATGATCCAGTACGCTTAGAGGAGTGGCACAAAAATGTGATATCGATTGTTGGGATCGGAGGAACGATCATCGCCGTAGGGAATCCCGAAGAGAGGATTACCTTCCGTCCAACTGGGGATGATGACAGTACAGCTCAATGGGATGGTATCGAAATCGAATCCGGCACCATTCAATACGCGGATATTCTATACGGCGGTCGGGTTGCTATTAATGTTTTAGGGAAACCCACAGGAGTCGAAATTGCTCACAACCAGGTACGTTATTTTCATTGGGCTGGGATCGACGCCCATACTTCAGATGTATGGTTCCATCACAATATCATCGAAGGTGGAGGTCATCAAGCAATAACCTGCACTAACAACAGTCTGATTGAACACAACATAATAATTGCTTCAAACACAGCAATGCGCTGTCATGGTTCGGAAGGCTTTGTGATTCGGAACAATCTGATCCTTGATTCTCTATTAGGAATCTCAATTCAAAGTAGTCATGTTGTAGAGGTCTACAACAACGTAATCGCCGAAGTAAATGGCCCACCCGATGGATTCTATTATCAGGATGTTCTGATTTATCCCGCCGGCTTTGCGGGTGTGGGTGGCATTTGGAACTTCGGCAGAGGACAAACCTCTATCTACAACAACATTATCAATATCCCCGGGGGCTGCGGTATCGGCATCCACACCGAGCCAGCTCCTAATTCATTAATAGATTTCAATCTTTTTTGGCGGAATGAGAGCAATGCTTGTGCGTTTCCAATTTCAGATTATGGCTCCGCCAATTTCGAAGCGGATCCTATGTTTGTTGACCTCCAGGCCGGGGATTTTCATTTGCATGTAGATTCGCCTGCAGTAGACACAGGTAGCCCAGATCTCCTGGATCCTGATGGATCACCAGCAGATTTGGGCATATATGGTGGTCCTGCAGGTAATGGATGGTGATCGTTCGCTCCGTCTAGCTCGCGGGCAAATGGCTGAAGGAAAGAACCCTTCAGCTTAAACAATGGCTTCGCCATTCTTTGGCTAGAAAAAGCCCTTTCAGCTTAAAGAAATGAGGCTAATTGCTTAAAGATAATCAGCTTGGTCATTCTTCAGGCGAGATGCTCAATTGCACAGCTCTGTCATTGGCTTTGCACTGAAAGCCTTATAGATTAAAGAACAGGAGCAAACTACAATTATGGGGGCTGTCGTCCCTAAACCCCCGCTTGACATTCATCTCCGTAGCGAGCTGCGGCATATTCTGGCTTTTTCCCATAAAAGAATCATGTTGGATTCGTCGCCAATGTGAAGAGTGCACGGTATCTGAAGTGAAACCCACCCGGTCCTTTAAAGTCTTGAAGCTTGATGAAAGCCTCGGACTTGATTTTTTCTTTGGTTTCATTTTCTAAGGGGTGAATAAGGGCAAAATCCTTAGTGCTTAACAAGCTCTCCCACCACGTGTTTTCATCTTGATAAACATCCTCGTAGTCTTCAGTTATTACCTCGATATTCTTAAAGCCTGCCTGCTGAAAGATCGTGAGCATCTCATCTTCAGTCTCAAGCTGCTGAAATACAAAACTACTTAAGTCGGCCATCCGCGAACATATGCCCTCAATTATTAACAGATGCTCAAACCAACCCCAGGGAAATCCAGATTCGTCAAAGGTTGAGACGGCGATCCTTCCACCTGGCTTTAATAGACGACGAAACTCCGAGAGCGTCG
>JAGLGG010000415.1 GCA_023144145.1 Anaerolineales bacterium
ATCAGGAGCGCTCCAATCGGACAACCCAGGAAGTTACACCGTGAGTGAGTTTATTGGGTGAAGAACAGCCACGGATTTGAGCAATAAAACCTTTTGGTGTTATTGCCTGAAGCGTTGATCCAGGAGAACAATTGATTTTGTCGCTTATCCTTTGTAGATTGGCGATATGCAAATGAGGAATAATTATGACGACACGAGAACACCAAGAAAATGGTCCTGAGTTATCTCATGAGGAAATCTTAAGATACTCCCGCCACCTTCTAATGCCCGAAGTAGGGTTAGATGGTCAGAAACGTTTAAAAGCTTCATCCGTTCTTGTAATCGGAACCGGGGGGTTAGGTTCACCCGTATTGATGTACCTGGCGGCCGCAGGCGTAGGTCGGATTGGCATCGTGGATTACGATGTAGTGGACTTCACAAATTTACAACGTCAGATCATTCACGGAACAAGCTCTTTGGAAAAGAAAAAAGTAGATTCTGCTCGAGAGCGGTTGGTAGATATCAATCCAGCAATTACTCTCGATATATATGATGAGCCCTTCACCTCCGAAAACGCCTTTCGAATAAGTGAGCCTTATGATCTCATTATTGATGGCACCGATAATTTCCCCACAAGATATCTCGTAAACGATGTCTGTGTATTGACTGGAAAGCCAAACGTTTACGGCTCGATTTTCCGCTTTGAGGGTCAGGCAAGCGTTTTTTGGGCTAAAAAGGGCCCATGCTACCGATGTTTATTCCCTGAACCCCCGCCACCTGGGTTAGTACCTTCCTGCGCAGAAGGTGGGGTTTTCGGCGTACTGCCGGGAACTATCGGCACTCTCCAGGCGACAGAAGCGTTGAAAATCCTGCTTAATATTGGTGAGCCATTAATCGGAAAACTATTGCTCTATGATGCTCTGGAGATGAGCTTTGAGGAGCTTCGTTTAAAGAAGAACCCCAACTGTAAAATATGTTCCGATTCCCCAGAAATTACAGAGTTGATCGACTATGAGGAATTCTGCGGTGTTCCTGGACATGATCGGGAGCAGGATCGTCTGCCCTCAGAATGGGAAATCGAACCAACTCAGGTGTTCGGTCGCATGAATCAGGGAGACCAGATCCGCATGATCGATGTCCGCGAACCACATGAATTAGAGATATCGAAATTAGATGGGGCTGACCTCATTCCTTTAGGCTCTCTTGCTTCAGAAATGCATCGATTGGATAGTGCCGAAGAAATTGTGCTCTTCTGTAAGTCCGGTACTCGCTCCGCGCGTGCGCTTGAATTGCTCGCGGGTGCGGGTTTTCGGAAGATCAAGAATCTTCGCGGTGGAATTAACGCTTGGGCTGAGCAAGTTGATCCATCCCTGCCAATTTACTAATTTTAAGGCTCACACATAATCTCTAGAATTTCATGCCTAACCTCCAAGGGTGATGATGCTTGGGGGTTTATTCAACATTCAGGCAAAATGGTTCTACCCCTTTCAAAGCACGTATGCCCCTCCCATCTGATATAATCAAGATGCCTTGCGCAAGCTTGGCTTTTTTTTCGACTGGATAAAATTCACCGGTTTCGCAAAGGACAATGGGGATTGTGTAGGGGACTCCCCATTAAGCACTACGCATGATAACTGCGGCAATTGGCTACTGAGGGGTGTATGTTCAATCCAAGAACTCTAACAATTTCGAAAACCCATAGGCTTTGAATGGATAAAAAGAACTTATTTGATCTCTATTATGAGATGGTTCTCGTGCGCCGACTCGAAGAGGCTTCGGCCAGACTCTACCAGCAGGGGAAAATTGGCGGTTTCTTGCACCTCTACATTGGCCAGGAAGCTGTCGGTAGCGGGATCGTCGCCGCCCGTAAACCTCATGATCGGGTGATCACCGCATACCGAGATCATGGTGTGGCGATTTCATGTGGGATGGACCCCAAGGTTATCATGGCGGAATTGCTCGGGAAAGAAACTGGGTGTTCCAAGGGGCGTGGAGGATCCATGCACCTTGCCGATGTAGAGCTGAATTTCTGGGGAGGACATGCAATTGTGGGAGCACACTTACCTCTCGCTTCTGGTATGGCAATGGCAGACAAATACCGCAACGCAGATGCGGTGACAATATGCATGTTTGGTGATGGAGCAACCAATATCGGCTATTTCCATGAGGCATTGAATCTCTCCATGGTTTGGGAACTTCCCGTTTTATGGGTTTGTGAGAATAACCAATACGGCATGGGCACCGCGGTAGATCGGGCCTCTGCTGTGAGTGAAATTCGCCAGAAGGCGGAAGGCTTCGGAATGCCCAATTCTCGAGTAGACGGGATGGACATCATTCAGGTTTATGAGGCCACGAAGGCTGCACTGGAAAAAGTGCGCACAGGTGGGCCGTATTTCCTGGAAGCGGTGACTTATCGATTTCGAGGCCATTCCATGGGAGATCCGGAACGGTACCGTGAGAGTGAAGAAATTGAGAAATGGCAAAAAGATGATCCCATCGGCATCTTCCGGCAGCGTTTGATCGAGTCGGAAGGCATTTCGACCGACGAGCTAGATGTGCAAGAAGGTAAGGCTGAGGCCGCAATCGAAGAGGCGATACAATTCGCCGATTCGAGCCCCGACCCTGATCCAGCAACCCTGTACGATTACGTTTACGTTGAATAAGGTGATTTCATATGCCTGTTATGACAATGCGAGAAGCAATATCCCAAGCCCTCTGGGAAGAAATGGAACGAGACCCGAACGTCTTCATTATGGGGGAAGAAGTAGGCGTTTGGGGCGGGACCTATGCGGTAACAAAAGGTTTTTACGACCACTTTGGTCCTGAACGCGTTCGCGACACACCTATTTCGGAGGGTGTTATCGTTGGAGCTGCAAATGGTGCGGCTATGGCTGGCTTACGCCCTGTAGCCGAATTAATGACGATCAATTTCGCTTTCCTGGCGATGGATCAAATCGTCAACCATTCTGCAAAACTGCACTTCATGTTCGGCGGGCAATTCAATCTGCCCATCGTTATTCGTGCAGTTGGCGGAGGTGGAAGGCAATTGGGCGCTACTCACTCGCAAACTCCTGATGTCGTATTTGCCCATTTTCCCGGTTTGAAAGTCGTCGCTCCTGGAACGCCACATGACGCTAAAGGGCTGTTAAAAGCCGCCATCCGGACAGACGATCCGGTCATGTTCATAGAAAATGCAACTCTTTATCAAACTCGAGGGGAAGTTCCTGAGGATGATTATATTGAACCCATCGGGGTTTCCAAAATCCAACGTTCCGGCGAAGACGTGACAATCGTTTCCTATTCGAAAATGCTCCAGACTTCATTGCAAGCCGCTGACCTGCTATCGAAAGAGGGCATCGATGCAGAAGTTGTCGATTTGAGAACTCTGCGCCCATTGGATATGGATCCTATCGTGCAATCATTCAAACGTACAAATAGAGCTGTAATTGTGGAAGAGGGCTGGGGCACTTATGGCATTGGAGCGGAAATCGCTGCCCGACTGTACGAACAGGCCTTTGATTATGCGGATGCACCGATCGTGCGTGTGGCGCAGAAGGACGTGCCATTGGCATATAATGAGACCTTAGAAAAGCTGGCACTTCCACAAGTTAATGACGTAATTAGGAGCGTAAAAGAGGTACTCTAATGGCAGAAATTATCATCATGCCAAAACTCGGCTTCGACATGATCGAAGGCACCTTGATCCGATGGCTCAAAAATGAGGGAGATGAGGTCTCGGAGGGAGAGGTCATCGCCG
Source organism: Anaerolineales bacterium (assembly GCA_023144145.1). Lineage (GTDB taxonomy): Bacteria > Chloroflexota > Anaerolineae > Anaerolineales > E44-bin32 > JAGLGG01. Next base: position 3,737 of record JAGLGG010000415.1, read on the forward strand.
AGATCGAAACTGATAAAGCAACAGTTGAGGTGGAATCCAATTTCAGCGGCATTGTACGAAAAAAAGTCGTTGAAGAAGGTGCAATTGTACCGATTGGAAACCCCATCGCAATTGTTGGTGAAGCCGAGGAAGAAATTGACTTCGAGGCAATGCTAGAGATCTCAGGGCCAGCGAAAGAAGCTGAGGTGGCAGACCAGCCGGCTAAGGCTGAACGGAAAGCACCCTTAGAATTAGAGCCTGTCGTGGATGGAAATGGACATTTTCCAGGAGGCGTAAAAGCTTCACCGGTCGCTAGAAGACTGGCAAAGGATCATGGTATTGACCTTAAATCCATTTCTGGTACCGGTCAGGGTGGCAGAATAGTGAAGCTTGATGTCGAGTCGTATTTAGAAACCGGGGGAGACGAGGTAGCCTCAACACCAATACCTTCGGTTTCTGCTCCACCAATTCCCACAATGGGTGAGATGGATGAAATGGAGGGCTCAGAAGTCCCTCTTTCCAAACTCCGCTCACTGATTGGCCAACGGATGGCTCAAGCTAAGCAACAAGCACCTCATTTTTACCTAACCGCGGAGATTGACGCAGCTCCTATGATGGATTTACGCGCAAAAATTAATGAGCACTTGCCTGAGGGTGAGAAATTGTCGGTTAACGATTTCATCATAAAGGCTGCCGCGCTCACATTGCGGGAATTTCCAAATTTGAATGCATCACTAGGTGAAAACAAGATCATCCGTCACGGCGAGATCAATATTGGGATTGCTGTCGCGGTAGAAGACGGCTTACTAACTGTTGT
>JAGLGG010000416.1 GCA_023144145.1 Anaerolineales bacterium
CGGCATTCTGGGGAGGTGGCAGTTTATTGTGTGAACGCTTCTTGCCCGGCGCAACTTGTGCGGAACTTAGAGCATTTTGCTTCTCGCACAGCCATGGATATAGAGGGATTAGGGATCAAGATTGCTAAGCAATTAGTGGAAGCAAAACTAATTATAGATGTGGCGGACATTTATAGCTTAGACATGAAAGATTTGCTTGAACTAGATGGGTTCGCAGAGAAGAAAGCCAAAAACCTGTTGCGAGCAATAAGCGAATCATGCAGTCAATCACTAGCGCACCTGGTCAATGCCTTGGGCATACGCGGAGTGGGCGAGGCAGTGGCGACAGACCTTGCACATAATTACCGCAGCATGGACGCACTTGTGGCAACGAGCCAGGATGAGTTAGAAGGAATTGATGGGGTTGGTCCAAATACCGCGATTACAATCCTGGATTGGATTGCTCAGCCATTCAATCGTCAATTGCTTGAAAAGCTTCGAGTGGCTGGTGTTTGGCCTGTCGAAGTTGAAGAGATAGATGGGGGCACTCCACAAACACTAACTAACTTGACGTTGGTCTTAACGGGGAGGCTGCCGAGTTTATCACGTGGAGAAGCTAAGGCTTTAATTGAACAGCACGGAGGAAAAGTAATTGGGAGTGTTAGCCGGCGCACAGATTATTTAGTCGCAGGACAAGACTCGGGAAGTAAACTGGATCGAGCCATTGTGCTTAAAGTAACAGTGATCGATGAGGAAGGATTACGCTCTTTGGTAAAAACTGGTGATGTGAGAGAGCGCAGTTGAATAAAAAAGGGAATGTAAAAAAAGGCGCCGCAGTAATTGTTTTTTTCCTCGTGCAGGATCTATTTCAAGATGAATGAAATCAAACTGAAACCCGGGCGGGAGCGCTCAGTCTTGAAGCGTCACCCTTGGATATTCTCAGGAGCTATCGCCAAGGTAATTGGACAGCCGGATGAAGGGGAGACAGTCGAAGTCATTTCCCATCAAGGTGATTGGCTAGCACGGGCAGCTTATTCCCCTCATTCCCAAATCAGATCACGGATATGGTCTTGGGATCGAGATGAGATCATCGATGCAGAGTTTTTCCAACGACGGTTGAGAAAGTCTATTAGAGCACGCCAATTATTAGCTAGCGATCGATCTACCAGTGCCTATCGTGAAGTGCATGCAGAATCAGATGGGATCCCGGGCCTTATCGTCGATCGCTACAACGAAATCAGGGTGCTCCAGATGTTGAGCGTCGGAATTGAGCGCTGGAAAGATGTGATTGTCGATTTCCTGAAACAGGAAGGTGATTGCGCAGGGATATACGAGCGATCTGACGCTGAGGTTCGTCAACTTGAAGGCCTTTCCCCACGTGTGGGACATGTGTGGGGTAAAAAACCAGACGGTGAGTTTGAAATCTCAGAGTATGACCTTCGGTTTCGAGTGAACATACATTCGGGCCATAAGACCGGTTTCTACTTGGATCAGCGGGAAAATCGGAGGTTGGTAAGGAACACAACCGACGTGGGCGAGGTGCTTAATTGCTTTGCGTATACTGGGGGGTTTACAATTGCCGCCATGGCGGCAGGAGCGGAGAGTGTCATCTCGATCGACACTTCGGCTAAGGTATTAGAGCTTGGAAGAGAAAATATAACCCTAAACGAGTTGTCAGACGACCGATGCGAGTGGGTTATAGGAGATGTTTTTACCGAATTGCGCCGGTTGCGAGACGAAAATCAGAAATTTGACACGATCATTCTTGATCCACCTCGATTTGCCAGGACCAAATCTCAGGTTAAGAACGCAGCACGTGGTTATAAGGATATCAACCTATTGGCATTTAAATTACTCAAACCGGAAGGCTTGCTGTATACTTTTTCCTGCTCTGGAGCCATTACACCTGAGTTATTTAATAAGATCGTCGCCGGTGCCGCGCTTGATGCCGATGTGACCGCGACCGTTGTTCAGTGGATGTACCAACCTACTGATCATCCGGTTTTGTTGAGTTTTCCTGAAGGCAGGTATTTGAAAGGACTTGTCTGTCGCGTGACATCTTAATATCCCATCACTACGCGACTCTGCAATTGGTGATAGATTTCAGGGATGGTATTATTTTCTTGCGGAGAAACAGCGCCCGGGTTTATGTTCCTGAATTTTGCAGAAAAGAGCATTAGTCCGTCTGTGAAAGAAACCACGTGATCAATTAATTATGCCGACGAACCTTCCTCCAGAATATTTTGCAGTGGACAAACGCTATCGTGCTGCCCAGACGGTTGCAGAGAAAATCGTTTGTCTCGAAGAATTGATCGGCACCATTCCCAAGCACAAAGGCACCGATAAATTACGAGCGGATCTGCGTCGGCGACTTTCCAAGCTTAAAGCATCCTCTCAAACGCGAAAAGGAACAAGCAAAAGGGAATCTGTTTTCAGTATCGACAAAGAAGGCGCGGGTCAAGTGGTTGTCATCGGTCCCAGTAATGTGGGTAAATCATCTCTTGTGGCAGCCTTAACCAATGCTGTTCCAGAAGC
>JAGLGG010000417.1 GCA_023144145.1 Anaerolineales bacterium
ACAGCTTTTTTATCAGATTCTGAATCTGGATCGGCTTTAGCTTCTGCTTCTAGAGCTGCATCGGTAGCCGCCTTTGCTTTTTCCATAGCATCTTCAGGAGGATCAGTTGCTGGATCCAGGCTATCATTTTGATCTTTAGCTTCTTGAGAACATTCTTCACACGGACTTGGTTTTCCATCTTCACTTGTAGTTTCATCTCCGGGTGCTCCTTGGCCTTCGCCTTCGCCCTCACCTTCACCACCGTCACCTTCACCGGAGCCTTCACCGGCTTCACCTTCTCCGGATCCTTCTCCAGAACCCTCTCCGGAACCTTCGCCCCCTTCACCGGAACCTTGACCTTGCCCCTCTCCTTGACCTTGACCTTCGCCACCTTCACCTTGACCTTTTCCTGATCCCTCGCCAGAGCCTTCGCCGGAACATTCTCCACTTTCGCACCCTTCACAGCCCTCACCAGAACATTCACCGCCTGGTTGTTCCTGTAATGGAGGATTGTCTTCATTAAACTTTTTGGGATCTGGTTTTGGCTCGGGTGGCTTCCAAGGCACTGGACCTGGACCTGGAGGCCCTGGTTGGCCTCTCTTTGGGCTACCGCCACCACCCGGCATTCCAGAAGTTCCTTTATTCAAATCTTCTATATCATATTTTTCAATATTTACAGCCTGATCTACATCTAGAGGAGTGGCTTTAGGATCATATTCAATAGTTAATACATTTGGCGTTAGAGTTACCACAAAATAAGAGCAAGTCATAGCCATTCTAGCTATCCTATCTCTATCTTTCTGCTTTTGAAAATATAGCACGAGTAAATCTGGAAAGTTATCTACAACTCCAACTTTGGCTTTCTGAATTTGTCGAGCCATTAAAACTCTAACTACTGCTGAATAAAAATCTGGAATAGTAGATCTATATACCACTATCTGCTTTTTGTCTTGCACACTGATCTCGTGCACAGGGACAGAATTAGGGGTTGGTTTGGTTCCCGCAATTTGCGTCTTTCCATCGGATAAGTCGACCCACAGCGTTGCCATACTAATTACTCCGTCTTTCATCCATATAAAGCTACTCTATTAACCATTTCTTCATGTATTCGAACATTTCCAATCCATCCTTAACAATAATAGTTTTATCTATATACTCTTGCATCTCTTTGGACAATAATTCGGTTTCTGAACTATCGGATCGAGCATTCCAGTGAATCTCCCAATTATCAGGATACGCGCGCATTAATCGGCTCTTTTGTAGTTCTTCATCAATATCTAACATTATGATCAAGAATCCTTCTTCTGATAACTTTCGTGCTTCATTTACGAAACGAACATCATCACATACACAGTTGTCCTGTGCGTTTTCTGAATTCAACATATAATCTACCCAAACGGAAGGACGAATGTCTCGCATCTTCTTTCCAATCTCTTGAAGTAGAATTCGATCTTTATGTTCCGGATCCATAAAGAATAGATCTCGAGCCACAACTTTAACTTGTGCAGCTAGAGATATCTTACTAAGCCCTAATTCTTCACACAATTTATGAGCCAACCAGGTTTTGCCTGAAGCCATCGGTCCGCAAATGGCGATCTTTACCATAATAGGTGAGTTGCCTATCACCTATTTAAGCCTTGTTTTTACGCTGGCTTTCCATATTGTTTGAATGGAGCGTTAGGATCCCTTAATTTATATGTGTATGCTTGTTTGTTTTTCCCCGTCAATATTTTAATAGCACCTCGGGCATTCAAAAGTTTTAATACATTTGCCACACTTTGACTACCAAGAGTGTTGCGCCACCCGTTGCAAGGAATTTTGGAGAGTTCATAAGCTATCTCATGGGCTGATACAGGCCGCGCGAGGATTTTCATAGTTTGAAGGACACGGTGAGCTTTGTTGTTGCGCTTTGCTCGAGCTTCTCGACTACATTTGAGGGAACAAACCCTTTGACTCCCCTCGTATTTCCCTCTCGTTAGTTGAAATGCAGCTCCGCACCAATCACACTTTCTTTCAAAATGAGGATATTGACCGAGTTGGTAGCCCTCTCTATGGAATATTCGGCAATACCGAGAACAAAAGGGCGCATAGTGACGACCTCGACTCATGCTACCGCCGCACTCGTCAAAGAGTTCGTCGCACGATACACAATTCACTAAGAGAGGCATGACGATTCTAAGATGGGACTATCACCTATTTAGTCTTTTTTCTTGACCGATCCCCGCCCCAATACTCAACAGCGAACCCTTGTGTTACTAATTCTTCATTAAGATTAATCCACTTGCTTTCATCTTCATCATCTGCCCGAAATAAAACTCCCAAGCATCGACCGAATTTACCAACACCTAATGATTTAATCATAACACGATCACAGCTGTCTAGCATTTGTTCTAGTTTTTCTTTTGCTGCAAAACCAAAAACTTTTTCTTCTTTATCTCTAGTTCTTGTTTCTGGCGCATCGATTCCACCCAATCGGACACGAATTTTCCTATGCACACTGAATCCTAAGTCAATGAAACCATCGACAGTATCGCCATCCACAACACGAGTTGGCTTAAAGAAGTATTCGTAGGGCATACTTCTACTATGAATCCCGACTATATAATGGCTTCATCGAAATAATCAGGAACATAATCCTTTAGTGGTTGACCATTTATGCCTTTGTTATAATGAAATGTAAAGGTAGGATCGATTATGTATGTTATTCCCGTATCGGTTTTAGATCGAACAACACGGCCGCACATTTGCACTAATGCTCCAGCTGTTTCCGATTTATACCATTCTTCATTAGCTTCCATTTTCTTTAATGTTCT
>JAGLGG010000418.1 GCA_023144145.1 Anaerolineales bacterium
GTATAATCCCGAGATGAAATAGATCACACACGCCGAGGTGCCTCCTTGCAAAATCGTGAAATTGCAGAAGTTTTTGAGAAGATCGCGGATTTACTCCAAATAAAGGGCGAAGCAATTTATCGAGTTCTCGCATATCGACGCGCAGGTGAGTCGATTCGAGCCCTGTCTCAACGCGTAGTCCAGATCGCTGAAGAGAGTAGATTGCAGGACATCCCGGGTGTTGGGGCAGCGATCGCCGCTAAAATCGACGAACTGCTATCAACAGGCAAAATGGAGTTTTTTGAAATACTCACTGCTGAAGTGCCCGAAACCCTACCTGATCTGCTCCGCGTAGAAGGTCTCGGACCCAAGAAAGTCGCGCGCTTATGGAAAGAATTGGGTATAACCTCGATTGAGGAGCTTGAAACCGCCGCGAAAGCAGGCAAGCTTCAGAAACTTGATGGGATGGGGTCGCGGTCTGAGGCGAAGATTCTAGCCAGTCTCGAAGCTCTTGGGAAAAGACAATATAATCGACACCTTCTTGATGTCGTTCAGCCTGTCGCTGCGCAGCTTCTTGAGAGGTTGAGAAAAATTGATGGTGCCGTTGAAGCTGAAGTTGCGGGAAGCCTTCGCAGGTACAAAGAAACTATCGGCGATCTTGATCTTGTTGTGGCATCTGATGCCAATGAATTGGTTATGGACGAATTCGTTCAATTCCCTGAAATTGGCAGGATCGGCGGGAAAGGTCCAACCAAGACAAGTGTTGAGTTGGTTGATGGATTGAGAGTGCAGCTATGGGTTCAATCACCGGAGCGTTTTGGTTCCACACTTCAATACGCAACCGGATCTCAGGCTCATAACGTCAAGCTTAGGGAATTAGCGCTCTCCAAGGGTTTAAGCTTATCTGAGCATGGATTTAAAACTGACGAAGGCGATGAAATACTATGTTCCAAGGAGACCGATGTTTATAAGACGCTGGGAATAGGTTGGATCCCGCCTGCGATGAGAGAGGCGCGGGGCGAAATAGAAGCCGCTCTTGAAGATCGTCTGCCAAAGTTGGTTACGGTGAAGGACCTACGAGGAGAATTACACGCCCACTCCAATTGGAGTGATGGGCATGCATCCATCGAAGAAATGGCGCTGGCGGCCAGAAAACTCGGCATAACCTACCTGGTCATAACAGATCACTCACGAAGTTTAGGTGTGGCTGGGGGTTTATCTATTGAGAGATTGTGGGAACAAAAAGCTGAAATTGAACAGGTTCAGGAAAAACTTGGGAACAATATTCGAATATTGCATGGCAGCGAAGTTGAAATCCTGGCAGATGGAAGCCTCGATTATCCAGATGAGGTACTCGAACAACTCGATGTTGTTTTCGCCTCCTTGCACTCATCTCTCAGGCAACCAAAGGAGAAAATAACCACCCGATTTCTAAGTGCCGTTGAAAACCCGCATGTCGATTTTATCGGGCATTTGTCCGGACGATTGCTGGGAAAAAGAGATCCGGCTGATCTAGATGTCGACGTAATTCTGAACGCAGCTGCGGAACATGGTGTTGGGTTAGAGATAAATTCACATACAGACCGGCTAGATCTAAACGATATTCATGCCCGGCGCGCAGTAGAACTTGGCGTCAAATTGGCGATCACGTCCGATGCTCACCGAACTGAGCATTTTGATTTGAGGAGTTTTGGTGTTGGAATTGCGCGACGTGCCTGGGTGACTCCCGAGTCCATCGTAAATACACTACCACGGTCTAAATTCCTAAAGTGGTTAAAATCTCGTAACTAAACTATCTTGGCGACCTCCTTACTCAAATGGGTTTCTTTTTCAATGGATTTTCGAGCGCTTCTTCCTGAGGTGGATGATTCAAGTTGGACCTAGCCTGGGCACGCACCAATATATTTTTGACTAATCACCGGCCAAATCGTCGAAATTAGTATAAACTGGATAGAAATGGTACAATAACTCGGTTCTCACTAGAGTAATTAGGTTTTGTGTAGGGGATAAATTGGCGTACGATCGAGATTCAAATCTCCTAATCTTCCGGTTTGAACAGAAAATATTTATAATGTAGTGAGGATCATGAGATCTTCGCAAGTGATGGAGGTTGGTTCGAAGTGAAAGAGCGGACGATCTTGACGCTCGTCATCTTAACACTAGTCATTCTTGCAGCTGGGTACTTTGCAGCTACGAATTTAGATGTTATGCCCGATGCTGCATCGAGTCGCGCTAGATTGGTCGATCAACTGGCGCGAGTATTAATTGGTTTGGGGGCTGTGATCTTGCTCGTGGTTAATGGGGCTTTGGTGTATGCCGTCATCCGATTCCGAAAACGAGTAGATGATGAATCGGATGCTGTGCCTAATCATGGGAACAACACCCTGGAGCTTGTTTGGACCATAATCCCGGCGTTCATTGTTGTTTTTATAGGTTTTTATTCATTCCAGGTCCTGACCGAAATCGAGCAGCCAGTCTCAGATGAAATGGTTGTCGAAGTGATTGGGCGCCAATTTCTTTGGGAATTCAGGTATCCTGGCTTCGACCTTACGACTCAGGAACTTCGACTGCCTGTTGGAAAACCCATCCGCTTTGAAATCACCTCGGCCGATGTGATCCATTCCTTCTGGGTTCCGGAATTCAGGGCGAAACGAGATGCGACTCCGGGTCTGATCTCCGAGTTGCTGATCACGCCAACTGAATTAGGAACCTATCCAATCAGATGCGCAGAACTGTGTGGGGCCGGA
>JAGLGG010000419.1 GCA_023144145.1 Anaerolineales bacterium
GGAGGTGGAGGGCGCGCATGTGCGGATCTATGTGCAGCACTTATCTCCCGGGGTCATGAGGTGCGCCTGCTCACTTCCCATGCTGTTGGGCTCCCATTCGAAGAAGAAATTGATGGATACCTGGTCGTAAGGACTCCAACCGGTCGCAAGGATCTATCAATTGCTACATTTTCGTCGATGGCGCGGTATATCTTAAGTGGAATATTCCCAGGAATCCGCCTTATTCGTAGCTGGAAACCCGACATCATGCATGTTCATTTCGCGGTCCCTACCGGCGTGCTTGCACGTCTGCTTTCTTTCTTCACCAGAGTTCCCTATGTATTGACTGCGCATTTGGGAGATGTTCCCGGGGGTGTTCCAGATAAAACTGATCGATGGTTTCGGCTTGTTTATCCATTCACTCCATCAATATGGAAAAAAGCCGCCAAAGTCGTTGCGGTAAGCACCTATACCAGGGATTTAGCCCAGGCCTACTACAACATTCCAATCGATGTCATCCCGAATGGCGTACGGCTTTCTCCCCAATCATCAATGAGGGCAGCAGGAAACACACCAAAAATCGTATTCGCTGGTCGGTTCCAGCCACAAAAAAACCTTCCATTTCTGATTGAATGTCTGGCAAAAATTACGAATATGAATTGGTCCTGTAAACTGATCGGGGATGGCCCTCAGCGACAACTCCTTCAAGAAATGATTGCGGCATACAATCTTGATGGTCGAATCGAAATAACAGGTTGGGTTAGCAGTGATGAAGTCTGGGATCTTTTGGGTGAGAGTGACATACTGACCATGCCTTCCTTATCTGAGGGGTTACCTGTGGCGGGTATCCATGCATTGGCCCAAGGATTGGCAATCGTCGCCAACAAGGCTGGAGGGTTAGTGGATCTGGTTGAGGACGGTGTCAACGGACGATTGTGCTCAATCGGTGATGGGGAGTGTTTCGTTGAAGCATTAAGCTGGTGCCTCGAAGACCATGAGCGTCTCAACAGCCTAAAGGAATCGAGTCTTAAAATTGCGAAACGCTTTGACATCGAATCCGTTGCTGAGCGCTATCAGAATGTGCTGCTACAGGCATCCACGAAATGATAAATCAGCTTGAATTTAACTTTCACGATCTGATTGGCGTCAATATCGAAAGTGATGACCCATCTTTCACTGAGTTTTATTCAAAGGAGTTTCAATCTGCCGAAGGAACTTCGAAGTCTGCAGCAAGTCATATCTTTATGCGCTGGCGAAGGTCAACATCTTTCGGCAGCATTCCCACAGGATTTCAATTCCATTCACATAAGCTGTTGGCGCGTTGGGCCTACCGCATCGTTTTTAGTCCATCCAAGGTCGAAATTGAAGCGATTGGAAATAGGTGGGCTATTCCAATGGTTCATCATATGCTTCTCCATCCCACTATCCGATTCTTATCTAGTCGCCAGAACGTACTTATGTTGCATGGATCCGCAGTAGTCAAAAATACACATAGTTTGATTTTCACCGGGAGAGGCGGGGCTGGAAAAACCACCACAAGCTCTCTCCTATTACATTATGGTGGGTCGGACTGGCAGCTCCATGCAGATGATTACCTCTTTATTGCCCCGAATAGGAGCACTCTTGGTTACCTCACAAGGTCGCATTTGTATTTAGACATCTTAGATTGGATCCCTGGTTTGGGAAATAAACTGACGCGCAAGGAGCGGCTGAGATTATATATTTTTGGCCGGTTGCGAAGGCTGACGAAGGATGGAATAAAGTGGCCGGT
>JAGLGG010000042.1 GCA_023144145.1 Anaerolineales bacterium
CTCCTCAGAATGACACATATTCATACCAATCATCTTGACTGATACTAGTCCCTATTGTTTCGAAGTTCCCTTTTCGTAAATTTCGTGAAACTCACCTCTTTCCCAGCATGCAATAAACGCTTTCACCATGCGAGGATCAAATTGCTCATTTGAGTGGTTGATAATTTCAACTTTAGCTGTTTCTTTATCCAAGGCTTTTCTATAAGCTCGATCCGATGTCATCGCATCGAAGGTATCTGCAACGGAAAGTAGTCTTGCTTCTTCGGGTATTTCATCCCCTTTAAGTCCGTGAGGATACCCCTTCCCATCCCAACGCTCATGATGGTGTAGGACGATCGGAATCGCGATTGCAAGGTACGGAATGCCTTCAATCATGCGTGCACCCTCGACAGGATGTTTTCGCATCTCCACCCACTCATCCTCTGTCAACGGTCCCGCCTTTAATAAAATTGCCTCTGGTACTCTCACCTGACCGATATCGTGCAAGATAGCACCAAATTCAAGGGCATCGCGGCGCTTTTCGTCCCATTTCAATTCTATCGCCAGCGCTTGGGCATAGGAATTGACCCTTTCAACATGGTACCTTTTGTTCTCAATGGCGTTGGCGAGTACTCGCAGACTGTCTTTCGCCGCCATTAGTTGTGCAATCATGGTGAAATCGTCTGCGCGTTGTAATCGAGCTTGAACTGCTGAGAGCAATTCCTTACTCGTTACAGGTTTGGTAATGTAATCGTCGACACCTAACGATTTTCCAGTAAAAATATCCTCTCGCGTTCCTCTTGCGGTTAAGAAAATGAATGGAATCGTCGCTCCCGCCGGACGACTACGAACCTTTTCCAACAATTGAAAACCGTCCATGACCGGCATTGCTATATCTGAGAGAATTAAGGAGGGACGCGAGTTGGCAAGATGGTTTAGCGCCTCAGCGCCATTCACAGCGGTCTGGACTGCGTAACCTGCACCTTCTAAAATATCCCGCAAGGCTATCAGCATGGCAGGGTCATCTTCAACAACCAAAAGCGTTGATTCGTTTTTAATGACCTTCGCTTCGATCATGTATCTACTCCAACATTATTTTTACACACTCAATAATGCTCGTATAAATTATTGCCTTGCTTCAAGAGTGGCGCAAGGGTGACGAAAGACCTATTCTACTCTAGTGATCGTGTCCTCACGCTGGAGATTTATGAACATTTTACGCTGGAGAGGCCGATTGAAATGTTCTCTTAAAATGTAACCGCAACATTTCTGTTCTTTCTTAGGAACGGCAAATGCACTAATCCAGCGAGATCGAGTGGAAAATCCAAGACGTGCTAAAATCGCTTCCAAGAAGGAGTGGTATGGTCAGAAAAATTGTGTTCACATTATTGTTGGTTCTATTAGCATTGTCGCTAATAGGAATTGGGTATTTTATTGGCTACTTGGATCGAGCCGCATCTGATGATGGCGGATCAAATTACGCGTTACTTGAAGAAGCACATGAACTGCTCGTGGATAACTACTTTGGAGAAATTCCTGAATTGGTCGCCCTTCAAAGGGGGATGATCCGGGGAATGGTTGATAAAATTGAAGACCCTTTCACAACCTTTGTTGAGCCAGTTGCGAATGAATTACAAGCTGACGATCTCATGGGGAGATTTGGTGGAATTGGGGCAATGCTAACCAGGGATGAGTCAGGAAATGTTCACATTATCCCTTTTCCTGAAGGGCCGGCAGCGGAAGCTGGAATTCTGGAGTCATTTCGGTTAATTGCTGTTGAAGACACTTCCATTTCACAAGAAATGAGCAATGAAAAAATTATCAGCTTAATCCGGGGCGAAATCGGAACACCCGTAAAGCTCACATTTCAGATTGATGGCTTAGATGAACCGAAAGAATTCACTCTATCGCGGGCCGAGTTCGAGATTCCCTCCGTCACCAGTTATAAGCTACCATCCATGCAGGAAATCGGTGTGGTCTTTATTCAGAGATTTTCTGATCGAACAGTGGATGAGCTTGAGAGTGCATATGAGACGCTTGTAGACGAGGGAATTGAGGGACTGGTACTGGATTTACGCGGAAACACTGGGGGATTGTTGGACGCGGCGATTGATGTTGCCAGGTTTTTCCTGGATAATGGAATTGTCCTGATCCAAACAGAACGAGATGGGCAGATCGAGGAATACAAGGTTCGCAAACCGGGCGCTGCAAGCGAGATCCCTTTGGTTCTTCTGATTGACGAAAGGACAGCAAGCGCCTCGGAGGTTGTTGCTGCAGCGCTCCGCGAAAACGATCGCGCCCAACTTATCGGGGCACGCAGTTATGGCAAGGGTTCGGTACAAAGCGTTCTCGCATTGAGTGATGGGTCGAGTTTGCATGTCACGATTGCACGTTGGTTGACCCCGAGCCGAATATCAATTGACGCAATCGGTTTGAAGCCAGACATTTTAGTCCAGGCTAGTGACATGGGAAATGATGAGGTCCTCGAAGTTGGAGTGAGTTTACTCTTGGACCTCATGAAAGAATGAGTATGAGTTTAGATGGTCGGAAGATAATCGCAACTAACCGCAAAGCGAAGCATGATTATTTCCTGGAAGACCGTTTCGAGGCTGGGATTGCGCTTAAGGGTCCAGAAATTAAATCAATACGGGCTGGCCGGGTTAGTTTACGAGAAGCCTATGTTCAGGTGGATGGCGAGGAAGCTTGGCTGGTAAATGCGCATATCGCACCTTATGACCCCGCCAGTAAAATGAATCATGACCCTCGCCGGCGGCGTAAACTTCTCTTGCACAAACGCCAGATACACAAACTCTATGACCAGGTAACACAGAAGGGATATACCATCATTCCGACCACCCTTTACCTCAGCTCTGGAAAAGCTAAGATTGAAATTGCATTGGCAAAAGGAAAGCGTAAGTACGATAAACGTAGAGAGATTGCCAAGCGTGATGCAGAGCGAGAAATGGCCAGGTCAACATCTCGAAGAGGAAGATCTTGAGACCCAGATCCATATCCGGCGTGAACCGCCTTCCTGAAGAAGAAAAAGAAGCAATTTATACCAGTTTCATCCCACAAGTTCTTTTAGATCAGTTTGATATTCCCGGTGATTTCCGAGATGCTAATGGAAATCGCTTGCTAGAAATCGAGTCCACACCCGGGACCAGCGATTTTATCCTGCGCCTTATGCACAAATTCGATGCGCCGGATCCCTTGGTGTATTCGCATGTGACCGACACGGTGAATCGTCAAATTCATGTCCTGCTCTATATCGTTAATGACCCCTTCTCTCAGAGGTTCGATGTGGATGTGATGCCAGATGGAACGCCCACTCAGTTCGGAATATTTCGTCGTAATTTGGATGCTGAAGAGTCTGCGATGAATGCAGGCTTAGCGCCAGGCCAGGTTCGCAAAGGTTTGCGCGTCTTTAAACATACCATTCCCTGTTTCGAGAACTTCGTTCACTCTCTAGGCCACGATCTTTTTTTTGCTGAACCGCTCTACTACCACAACGCGGTGATATTCGAGCGTTACGGCTTCTCCTATGTCAAGGGACGGAGTTTAATGGAGCGTATTGATACCGGCTTTTCCCCGGGTGAAGATTATGAGCAACGGCTGAATTTGTCTTCTCCCTTTCGTCACCCTGATTACGCCAATTCTATACGAGGGCGAAGCTGGGCGATTCATGATGGCATTCTCGGAAGAAATTTCACAGACGTGACGATGTACAAATCATTTGAAATATCAGCTGGCGTTAACACCTTCCCTGATGCAACCTGGTAATTATTTTCTTCTCCAATTTCGCATAGCCTAGATTTATTTATTGAAAAGTAAAAATGAAGCAATAGAAACCAACTGTGGCTATGCGCATTATGTAGGTAGCTTTGTGCTATAATTGACACATGGGGATGATCGGTTTCGACGGGAGTCAAACACCCCAAACTGCAAGCCGAGAGGCGCCGAACTCGATAAATCAGCGCACTACTTAAGTGCCAAACGCACTAACTATGCGGCACTACCGCTAGCAGCCTAAGACTTAGTCTAAATCTGTAATCGGTTTTGCCACGCCCCTGTCTTAACAGGGCCGCTCCTGAGTTTTTTCCTCGATAGGATCTCAGCTGAGCGACAGATGTATCGAGGTGCGGCACAGCAATCCACGGGCTCTGCTTAAGCTGAACTTTCGGGTTCAAGTGGATAGCGTTCAGCGAATCCCGTCTCCTGGATAACTGAAACGTGAAAACAAAAGTGCGAGACTAAGCTTGTAGAAGTTTGGTGGCAGAAGCTTTCGGACGCGGGTTCGATTCCCGCCATCTCCACCTCAACATATTTCGAGAGCATGATGCGAGTGAGCCACAAAGCTCACTCGTTTCTATTATGGACTATTGAAAGAATCGTTTTACTTTGCGTTACCGCGGAGGCTCTATCTCAAATGCTTATATTGGATTATCCAGGCGAAAACCATGACCTCTAACGGTGACGACATAGCTATGGGACTTATCAACCTCCGCTAAACGTTCGCGCAATCTTCTTACAAGTGCGTCTATCGCTTGTTCGGACACGCCTTCCGCTTCTGAATCCGGCCAGACGTGGTCTACAACAGCTTCGCGCGAGACAACCTTATCTGGATTTGAATAGAGCAGATAAAGCAACCTAAATTGCGGCAAGGATAGCGCAGGTTCGACCTCAACGTCTCGAACCCAAACACGATGGGCCTGGCTGTCCATCCTCAACCTTCCCAACCCCAACTTTGCTGCATCTGTAACTGCCAGGGGAATTGTAGCCTCAGTCCCTAAATACATGAGCTTAACAGCCAGAGCAACCTGAATCACATCTCCGTCCTGTAGAAGCGTGGGTTTACTAATCGTGGACCCATTCAAATATGTACCGTTCTTGCTATCCATATCATGAATATAAAACCCGTCCTCCGACCTGTACAAACGCGCATGCTCTCGGGAAACCTGGCGATCTGGAATCACAAAATCACAATTTGGACTTCGCCCAATGATGATCTCATCACGGTCAAGAGCCCAACGAGTACCTGTAAGTTTGCCGGTCTGTGATATCAGGACCGGCACCTCCCCGTTGTGCCCACCCATCGCTTCACCTCCTCGTAGCGAGGAACCCTTTCAGGAGTATAATTCGTTCTGCATTGGATATCCGATGTAGGATAATCCGATATAGCTTCCAATGGCTAGTAAACTTCTCTGCTTTGTGAGGTCCTTCCGTGGCAATATTAATTGAGCCGGGTAAGACCCTGAGAGATCGATACATAATTCGCGAGATAATCGGCCGAGGCGGTATGGGTTCAATATTCTTGGCTGAAGATAATCGCCTCCAGGGACGCTTGTGTGCAATAAAACAAATTACCCACGATCAGGATTTCCCAGAAAGTGTTCGCGAACAAACTAAAGAACAATTCTATAGGGAAGCCTCTGTTCTCGCTCGTCTTGATCACCCCAACCTTCCGAAAGTATCTGATTACTTTTCTGCTTCCGATTCAGATTATCTGGTAATGGACTATGTTCCAGGTGATGATCTCAAGACACTCATGGACCGATCACGCCGTAATGGAAAATTCCTTGACCTGGATGAGGTTCTTGGTTGGGC
Source organism: Anaerolineales bacterium (assembly GCA_023144145.1). Classification (GTDB taxonomy): domain Bacteria; phylum Chloroflexota; class Anaerolineae; order Anaerolineales; family E44-bin32; genus JAGLGG01. The sequence continues at coordinate 5,584 of JAGLGG010000042.1, forward strand.
ATCTCAACTTTCTGATGCACTCTCTTATTTACATGGCCAAGATCCTCCTGTAATTCATCGTGATATTAAACCCAGTAATATGAAAATTACCCCAAACAGACTACTAAAACTTGTTGATTTTGGCCTTGTAAAGCAAATGGTTCCAGATGAAATGACCATCACAGTCATTCAGGGGCGTGGAACTGCACTCTACACCCCACTTGAGCAATATGGGGGTGACTCTGGTCATACTGACCCGCGTAGTGATATTTATGCGTTCGGCGCCACTCTTTACCACCTGCTCACCAATCACCCTCCGGTTGAAGCCAAGCAAAGGTTTCTAAATCCGGATTCCCTGCGCTCACCTCGAGAAATCAATCCGGATATCGATCCACAAGTTGATTCTTCGATCCTTTGGGCGATTTCTATGCACCCTGATGAGAGGCCACAGAATATCGCATCTTTCCACGAAGCGCTATTCGATGGTCGCCCAGTCCCGAGCTCCTCACTTCACGGATCGCGCAAATCTCGAGATATTTCCTCGCTCACTACACCCAATAGAATTCTCCTGGGAATTGCTTCCTTATTGCTACTTCTATCCATCGTTGCCAGCCTTCTCTAAACATCACGCTCCCAGATCAACCAAACCATCAATATTAAGAAGGCAACAGTTCCGCCTGCGATGCTTAATATTACACCAGCGGCACGACCTAATTCAGTAAACACAAACGAACTCCCCGGAAGCCCGAGTGCTAAGTAGTTGTATCCAATTAAAGAGCCAATGACTGTTACAAGTAAGATTCTCACTCGATCAATAATTACCCCCGGAACCATGGTGCTGATCAAAAATGCAACACCTCCAGTAATCGAAGTTGCGATCAGACTTATTAGCAAATCATCCAAATCAACCATTTCTTGACTCTGATCGATTGGTGACCCGCCCCCATCTGTAGTTTCGGTAGGAATGATTTCAGCAACTTCTGTCTGGGGCGGCACATCTGTTTCTGACGGTTCCTCAGTAGGAGCTGTTTCAGTTCTCGCTACGGTCGATTCTTCTTGAACTGTTAACACGATAACATCTGATGTCCGAGCAGATAAACTTTCTACTCGAATTTCGAGCGTTCCAGCACGATCTAGAGTTTCACTCACCCGGGCAATCCCAGCCCTCGTTGTCGTCGCCAGCTCCAATGAAGGTATGTTTTCACTTTGATAATCCAGGATAAACTCCACGGGAGTTCCATCTGGTACCTGATTACCGTTCATATCCACTATCATTCCGGTGGTGATTTCTAGAACATCTCCTATAAGAGGGTTTCTTGCTGCATTCTCCCCCGTCACCAATTCGCCATTTATGCTTGCTTCGAATTCAATGACTTGGTCAGGATCGGATGAGGTGATCTCAATAAGATCATATCCAATCCCTGGCACGCTCACAGGTGAGCTTCCCTCTGCAGCCACCTCTTGAAACAGTAAGCGAGCAGCATATTCAATAAACGGCTCAGATTTTGCGTACAAAGAATAATAGACGTCAATTTTGCTTATATCCGTTGAATCCAGCTCGTAGGGAACATCGTGCCCAAATACAACTACCCTTTTGTCTAAAACTATATCTGGTCGACTATCTAATAATTTCTTCAGCGCGGAAGAACCATATACATCTTCCGATGATCGTAGGATTGAAAAAACTATCCAATCCGCGGAAAACAAACTTTCTTCAAACAGTTCGATTGGAGCTAGGGGAATCGCTGGCACTTCCGTCGGCAATTCACCTAAATAATTGGCCAAATCTGCCATGGTGAAAGATGATAAATTCCAATCACCAATTTGGCCTGCAGCTGCCTGTCCGTAAAGTCGTTTGACAACCTCGGCAAAAGCAGAAACAGGAATATTGATATTGAAACTACAGATCGAACATTGGCGCGAGACCCGTGAGTCAGATATGAACATGATTCTCTCTGAAATATCTGGAGGGGCACCAACCCTCTCCTCCATCTCAAAATGAGAGGGGGAAATCAGTGTTGCCGATTTTCTGGCGATCTCGGTGGTAAGCTCACTGTTCTCTCCGACAATTCCAATATAACTCTGCTGCGGGATAACTTCACTGATATCGAAACTTCCTCCATATAGCCTTAGTTTGAAGTTCAAAATTCGAAGGACCGCTTCATCTACTCTTTGCGCAAATACCGTATCTTCAACATATTTCTGTGCAAAAAATGCCAACGTCGACAGAATAGTCGTCGCTTCGTCCTCGTCTGTGTCGGACTTGATATCTTCTAACAGTAAGAGATCATTTCCTGCGAGAAATGCATCTTTGGCTACCAAGTGTCCTTTGTAGGATTGGCCAAGTGACTCTATGAATCTGCGAATTCCACGTGAGCCAAGTGAATCGCTCACAGTCAAGCCGCCACCCTCTCTCCAATCAACAAACCCTTCTAGGGAGAGCAATTGATCAAAGGCATCTCTGTCGAGGCTAACCGGCCTAGTTGTGGCACGGATATTCCCTTGAAATCCTTGATAGCGAGTATTCGAACTGAGGAACCCATCAGCTATCGATGGGCCTTCACCTGGAGGAATATTGGCTACATTAAAGAATGGTATAAGATCAATTTGCTCAAGCTCGGCTAAGGACTTCCGTACAGTTGCTATCTCCTCTTCAGGGGGTCGATCTGCACCGCCCAGACCAGGGAAATGCTTTGGGATAACACCTACTCTCCCACTTGACCCATTATGCACACCTTCAATATATGCTTCACCGATAAGACTTACCCAATAAGGATCTCCACCGAAAGAGCGAACACCGATATCCCCAGGTCCGGCCAGGCGTGGGTCTTCAAGTACATCGAGAGATGGCCCAAGGAGTAAATTAATGCCAAGGAGCTGAAGTTCTGTTCCCAACAGTTCACCCACAGACAGGGCGAGATTTGGGTCCCAAGTTGCGCCAATTGCCATTTGAGATGGCGAAGGTGAAAGCCCCTCAAATATCTGTGAATAAGGAGCGCCATCGCCTTCCTGTGCAATACCGATAATCAACGGGACATACTCAGGATATTTAGGAGAACCTGTATCAGGATCCTCTAAAGTCGGTTGCAGAGATGCGGAATAGCGTGAAAATTGCAGTCGTTCAGTAAGCGTCTTTATTCGAGGTAGTGTGTCAGGGAGCGAAATAAAGTTATTTTTGCTTGCTTTTAAAACAACGCCTGAAATGTGATGCTGTGTGACCAGCTCATAAATAAGGTCGGTTTCATAAACTTCACTCCCATTGAAAGTTAACAGGAAGAGCTGGCCGACCTTCTCCTCAGGGGTCATGCTCTTTAGAAGAAGAGCCGCGCTCTGCTGCTGTTGCGAAGGAATACCGGCAGATGCCCCACTAAATGAGATCAGGGTAATTACAATAATCAAGTAAAAACGGAGAACGGATTTCATAATTCGGATAAAGGTTTTAAAAGCCTTGCCCAAACAGACTAAATCAGTTGAGCGCGCTCCTTTTCGAGAATTTCACCTAATGCTAGTCTACGTTTCGCTCCACTAAGAAGCTCCAGCTTCCTAATTCCGAGCGGATCGATCGCTTCGTTCAATAATCTCAGTTCTTCGACAGTCAATGGTTCTGTAACGCTTAGGGGTTCAGCAATTTCGAGCTCAAATCCAGTTTTTGCTACAATTCGAGCCACAACCACGCCCGGATGAATGTGTGTTAATCTCATCCTGCCATTCTTAAAATCGAATTGACCTAAATCTGAGACAAGGTATTTTGCCCCTCTGCCTTTCACTCGTTGTGGGTGAATGCCCAATCCTGAAACAAAATCTAGCTCCTTGACGAAGGTTACTCTAGAATGCCTTGGTACGTATAGGTGCACATCATCTAGGATTGGTGTGACATCCGGTATACCTCCACTACCAGGTAATCGAAGCCTAGGACGATCGTAATTCTTTCCAAATGCGATATTGTTTGTATTTCCCTTCGAATCAACCTGACCCGGACGAAAGAATTCCTTGGGTTTGAATCTTGGCAACAACTCGGTGGCAGCGTTCGCAAATCCGAATGTCGATATGGCTTTGTCCAGCCATAACGCCTCCACTGTCTCCAGCCCCAGTGGAGCACCCTCCTTGCAAATACTTTGACCGATAGCTGAAGCGAAAAATGAATTCGGCGCGTGCGTATGCCATGCCAAGAGATATCCTGCTGCCACCAATGGTGTCGCTAATCCTTGAGCAAGGATTTCCCCATCCTTAACTTGTCGGGATATGCACACACATAAAATATCTTCAGGTAGAACTTCCATAAAAATATGACTTTCTACTCAGCGCTGTATTTCTAAACCGATTATAAATGGTCGTCTCGTTCTTGTTTCCTGATGATTGCTTCCATCTGCCGAAAATTTCTCAGATTATTCTGAGTGCTCCTCCCGAATTTTTATGGCAATATCAGGAACATCCGTAATTATTCCAGCAATTCCGAGAGTTAGCAATTCTTTAATCCTCCCGGGTTCATTCACGGTCCAAGCGATCAAACTCTTGTTTGTTTCCAAATATTCGTTTACGTTCTTTTGTTGGATGAGGGTTTCTTGAGGATGAAAGAACTCGTACCTGGTAATTATCTTTTTTAGATAGCCTATGAGCTTTGGTTCTTTCTCGTGTACAAGTAATCCAATTGGTAAATCAGGCATTATCCTTTTAGATTTTATCAATGCAATGGGGCTGAATGAAGAAATTAAGATCTCATTTTCAATCCCAAATTCAGTTACCAGTTCAATTACCTTTTCGGGTAGATTGTCCCATACTGAGGTGTAGTTAGTTAATTCAATGTTAACCCTAATCCGATTGGCCGTATACTCGAACACCTCCCTCAAAGAAGGAACTCTCTCTCCTTCAAACTCCTTGGAGAATTTTTTCCCCGCGTCCAATTCTCGGATCTCTCGATAATTTATGGAATTAACCCTACCATTTCCCGTGGTAGTTCGATCGAGCGATCCATCGTGAATGATAGCTATCACACCATCCTTTGTGAGCTTTGCATCCAACTCAACCGCATCCGCCCCAATTTCGAAGGCACGTATGAATGCAGCCATGGTGTTTTCAGGGGCATATGCAGAAGCCCCGCGGTGTGCAATCACCAACGAGGCTTTTCTGAACCAATTTAAATTCAAGCTGATTCCTAGAGTTCTACAAAGTAAGCCTGAGCCGCCCTATCTAATAAATCTTTATCCATTTCTGGCTTAACATTAAGGTATCGGGAAATGTCCAGAATTTGATCGCTGATTTCTCGGGGATGCGATGCTCGCAATTTCCGATTTCTCTTGATATACCATTCCTGCAAAAGATAGGCCAATCCTTTATCAGAGTATTTGACCCCTTTGCTCTCGGCCGTGCGTTTGAATATTTGACGAAATGCATCATAAGTAGGATCTTCGACAAAAATTTTGTGTCTAAGACGCCTTAGAAATGCTTCATCAACCAGGTCTCTCGGGGGTAAGTTAGTTGAGAAAACCACCAACACATCAAATGGGACCTCAACTTTTCTCCCTGTGTGAAGGGTCAGATAGTCGATCCTATTTTCCAATGGGACAATCCAGCGGTTAAGCAGATCCCGGGGTCTGACTTGCTGTCGTCCAAAATCGTCGATAAGCATTACTCCACCGTTGGCTTTCACTTGAAAGGGAGCTTCGTAAAATTTGTTTACATCGTCAAAAACAAGATCAAGACCTTCCATTGTCAACTCGCCCCCGGTAACAACGAAGGGTCTTCTGATCTTCACCCACCTAGTGTCGCGTTTTTGTCCAGCCCGGAGTGTACCGGTACCATCTGCGGTAACATCCTCATCAGGAGCAAGCACGTGATTCACAGAATCATATAACTTGACAATCTGGCCATCTATATCAATTGCATAAGGAATGTACATATCCTCTTGCAGAGTCATATTTCCTATGGCCCTGGCGATAGATGTTTTGCCATTACCGGGAGGACCGTATAAGAACATGGAGGTTCCGGAGTTTACGGCAGGGCCAATTCGATGGAATGTCTGATCCGATAGAACCAGATCCGCCATAGCCAATCTCATTGTTCTAGGATGAACTGAAGGTCTACCTCTACCCTGATTTCTAATGGCGTCATTGTAATAGCTCAATGGAACAGGAGCCGGGCCAGCGTACTGACTTCGATCAATTGCTTCGCGCGCTCTAGCAATACCAGCTTCGGTGATTGCGTATTGGAAGGAGCCTTCACCAAATCCGACCTGTGTCTTCACTTCAACGAATTGCTCTCGCTTGAGGGTTTCTAAGATTTGTTCGATAAGGCCAGAGAATGGCAGCGCCATAGCTTCGGCCATATCAAATCCTGTAACGTAGCCTCTGAAATAGAGAATTTTTAATGCCAGGTCTTGAAGCCAAAGTTGTGAAATTCCAGTGTCTTCAAGTGAAGTAATTGGCTTTGGAACAAAGCGGGTGTGCCTCGCCTTTAAATCCCCTGTACCTCTGGGAGGTCGTACCTCCGCTTTTGGCAACGTCATCATTTCCTCCAAATACCTTAGGCTTAAAATTTTTTGTGTTGGTTACCTGCGAAACATCAATTACTTAGTCTAAATCAGACATAGATTCTTTTGCCCTACCAAGCACTCGAATTATATACACCTGAATGACATGGGGCAAATGGTCAGTTGTTCCCATTGAACATTAGTATTAAAATTCATTTATGAAATTAACCGTAATCATGCCCGTATTCAACGAATACCAAACAATTGAAGAAATTGTTTCGAGAGTGATTGCAGTGGGTCTTGCTGATGAAATCATCATTGTGGATGATGGCTCTACTGATGGGACACGTGAACTGCTCAGGGAACTAGACCAGAAATACCCCGAGGTGAAACTGATCCTTCATGATCGAAATCAGGGCAAAGGCGCTGCTGTCCGTAGTGGAATCGCTGAAGCTTCTTCTGAATATTTGATCATTCAGGATGCCGACTTGGAATACGATCCCCGCGATTATCATGCTATTTTAAAACCTATGCAGGAGGGACTTGCCGAAGTCGTCTACGGCTCACGCTTCCTCGGAGCACCTCGCCGAACCACTATGTTTTGGCATATGATCGCTAATAAAATGCTGACTCTCATGACAAATATTTTGTATAACAGCATTCTTTCAGACATGGAGACGGGTTACAAATTATTCAAACGCGAGATTATTACGAGTATCCCCCTTAGGGCTAAGAGATTTAACTTCGAACCCGAGATAACAGCCAAGCTATTAAAGAGAAAAATTCGAATTTACGAGGTTCCCATTACGTTTAATCCACGCGAATACTCTGAAGGAAAAAAAATAGGCCTCAAAGACGCTTTTGAGGCCGTATGGACTCTCTTAAAATATCGCTTCGTCGATTAAGTTGTTCAAGTTTATTTCTATTTGGAATTTTTCAGGTGTTTATAGCTCTCACGTTAAGCTGACGCCCTTCAATTCCCATATAATCATTTCTCTCAAAATGGAACGCGATGTCGATAGTGGGCTTAAGTTTTTTCATCAAATGTCCTTGATTGAAGGCGATTGAGTCAAAGATTTGCCCCCCCTGTTTCAACATCAACTTTAAGTGATTTCGTTCTTTCCCCACCTGGCGAGAGGAATGAATCTCAACATCCTTGGCGCCCAACAATGGCATCGGGTTTCCGATTCCGCAGGGTTGAAGCCTATCCAGAAAATCCAAAAATTCATGCGTCAATTCGTTCAAATTAACCTCGGTATCAATTTCAACCGATGGAATGAGCTCTTTCCCCTCAAACTTATCGTGAGCAATCCTCAATATCTTTTCTTGAAATAGCTCAATATCCTTGGAGTATAAAGAAAATCCTGCTGCGGCTGCATGACCTCCAAATTTCAACAATATGTCGCTGCATTCTTCAAGTGCACCTGTGATATTGAAACCTGGAATGCTTCTAGCTGAAGCACGCGTTATTTCCTTGCTCGTATTCGCCACAATAGCAGGACGATAATACTCATCACTTAGCCTAGAGGCAGCCAACCCAATGATTCCTTCGTGAAAACTCTCGTCGCCTACAAACAATATATCCTTTATCTCGTACCGCTCTTCAAGTTTTTGTTTTGCTAATTGAACAATTTCTGCAGTCATACGCTGGCGTTTTCGATTTGTCCGGTCTAATTCAGTCGCCAACTGTAACGCAGTATCGGTGTCATCCGTAAGTAAGAGGTCAACGGCTTTGTAAGCGCTATCTATCCGTCCGATGGCATTTATCCTTGGGCCCAATCCGAACCCAATTGTGGCAGTACTAATCCTCCGGTCCGCAGCTCCGGCCAATTGCAGCAGTGCTTCAAGGCCAGATCGTTCAGTCTTAGCAAGTTGCTCAAGCCCTCGTGCCACCAGACTCCGATTCTCAAAATCTAATGGTGCAAGATCGGCTACCGTCCCAAGTGCGACAAGATCCAGCAACGGCTTCTTCTCATTAACACCTAATGTTTGGAGAAGTGCACGAGAAAGTTTGTACGCAATCCCAACGCCTGCAAATCCTTTGAAAGGATATAAGTCCCCTTCCTGTTTCGGATTTATTACAGCTGTCGCATGAGGGATCTGAGGACCAATCTCATGGTGGTCAGTTACAATCACATCCAGACCAATATCATTTGCCGTATCAATGGCTTCAACCGCACGTATTCCACAGTCAACGGATATAACGAGATCAACTCCCTTGGATTTTAATTCCTGCATTACATTCTTATGCAGACCATAACCCTGAGATATTCGTTCAGGAATGAAATAATCGGTGTCAATTCCAAGATTCCCTAAAACTTCTACCAGTACGGCTGTTGCCGTAATCCCATCTGCATCGTAATCACCATATATGATCACACACTCTTCGTTCACCTTCGCCTGGCTTATTCGATCAACAGCCGCCTGCATGCCTTTCAATAAAAATGGATCATCCTCTTCGGTAATCTCATGATCAAGGAAGGCCTTAGCTTGATCACTTGATAGGATGCCTCTCGCTTTTAATATCTCCCTTTCTATCCGTGTGAAATCACGAAGATTAACGTCTTCATCTACTGATTTCGTAGGCCACACCCACCTCTTATCCACTCAAAATGCCTCCCAACCTCAATAACTAAAAGAAATTAAAATTCAAATCCCGGCAAATGACGCTGAGCCGGAATTTGACGTTTGTATCTAGCATCGGCGAAATGCTCTTCCGCAAAAACCTGTGAAATAGCTTGTGTTAACCCTATACCCATCCCTGATTTTTCACGAACTCTGTGATTACAGGAATTTGAACGTATTCGCCGGTATATGCTTTATACGACCAGTACAGCATGATGAGCCAAGCAACACTGCTAACAGTACCAATGCCACATGTAATAACTGAAAATACAGTAAAAAATATCCAAAATGCTACACCAGCAACTAAGGCTTGGACATTATGTGCACGGATAAATGGCCTATTTTTTTTATCTTCCACCAAGAGGATCAGAATTGGCGAAATGGGAGAGAAAAAATATGCTAGCGCAGCAAAAAGTTTATCATCACTCGTGATTTCATTTTCTTCCATGTCAGTCTCCTCATATCTCAATTTTGTTAACGCTCTAGAATATTTTACTCTCACCCTCTACAATTTCCTAAATAAATCATTGGTTTCTTTAAGCTGTATCGTTGCATGATCATGTAGAACAGTTTCGTATATCGCCTCAGATTTAAGCTATGTTAGGATAGGACATGCGCATTGTCTTCATGGGATCTCCAGATTTCGCTGTCCCAAGCCTGGATACTCTCGTTGAACAGTTTGACGTCGTCGGCGTGATTACCCAACCTGACCGACCCTCTGGAAGAGGACGTAGGCTCTCCCAATCGCGGGTCAAGGATCGGGCGATTGAATTAGGACTTTCCTTATTCCAGCCAAAACGAATGCGAGATGACGCATCTATTGAAATGCTGCGTAGTTGGCAACCGGAATTAGTGGTTGTTGCCGCCTATGGTCAAATCCTCTCTCAAGAATGCCTCGATGTACCAACCAGCGGAAGCATAAACGTTCATGCCTCTCTCCTACCACGATGGAGAGGTGCTGCTCCGGTTCAAGCGGCAATCCTACATGGCGATACAGTGACCGGCGTAACGCTCATGCTAATGGATGCTGGTCTTGACACAGGTCCAATTTTGGCACAGCGAATGTTGGAGATATCTCCAGTAGAGACTGGCGGAGAGCTTACCCATAGACTCTCAAAACTGGGTGCAGAAATGCTCCCCGATACGATCTCGTCATTCATTACCAATGACATCGCACCCATACCTCAAATCGATGGCCGAGCAACTTATGCCCCCATGCTTAAGAAGTTGGACGGACGCCTCGATTTCTCACAAGTAGCGGTTTCTCTCGAGCGGCAAATCAGAGCTTTCGAACCTTGGCCTGGCTCTTACTTTCAATGGCGTGATATGAGAATTGTGGTGAGAAAAGCCCAAGCTACGGAAGGTGGAAATACTATGGAAATTGGTTCAATCCGTACGATAAATAAATTCCCTGCCGTTGTTACTGGGGAAGGATTATTGATCCTTGAATATGTGCAACCTTCTGGTAAGAAGGCCATGCGTGGCGAAGATTTTTTACGAGGTTCCCCCTCGTTCGTAGAGGAAAATGTATACTCCAAAGAGCAGTAATTCGACCAACTTTCGCGCATACTCGATAACATCTATCTATTCCTGTTCAGATTAGGAAAGCATCCACATGGCCCAAGAAAAGCAATCCATCCATCAACTCACGTTTCTCCGGCATGGCCAATCACTCGCAAATCAAAACCAAATTCTACAAGGGCAGCTTGACTCATCTCTTTCAGAAACTGGGATACAGCAGGCCTATGCCCTGGCAAAATTATGGGAACTAGAGCGTGTTGTTTTTGATTTGGTCATATCCAGTCCTTTACAACGTGCACGAAAAACGGCGGAAATTATTTCAGAAAGATTGAATTTAACGATCGAATTCAGTGATTTGTGGATGGAAAGACAATTTGGAGTGGCAGAAGGAAAGTCTTATGAGGAGTTGCAGTCCCTACTCCAAGAACGCTCCAGTCGATCTCCATATGATCCTGCATTCGCCGATGCAGAGAGTGATTGGGATCTCTTCATTAGGGCTTCTTCATCAATTCAAGAAATTCTTAGGCGCGAGCCAGGTCGTTATCTCGTCGTTTCTCATGGGGGAATGCTGAATTCTGCTCTTCACAGCATCCTAGGAATCCCACCCGCCCCATCGGGGACCCGCTCAATACTTCGAATTGAGAACACAGGATATGCAATTACTGAATACAATCGTTTAACCGAGAGTTGGATAATCTCAGTAGTGAACGACACCCGCCACTTAGTTAGCAAATTAGATTATGTTAAATAACAGTACGCTCTCGCAATCTAGAGGGATATTTTTAATGAGTCGATTCGCTCAACCAGACATCATTCTTTTTAATGCCACAATCCACACCTTGAATGAGAGGCTTGATGTTGTGAATGCCTTGGCTATCACAGCTGACCGCATCATCGCCGTTGGCACAATTGATGAGATGTTTTCGATTGCTGCCCCAGGCACTGAGACCATCAATCTTGATGGAATGTGCATCCTTCCAGGCCTCACCGACTCTCATATCCATATACTGAAATATGCACAAAATATCGAGCGGGTGAATTGTGAACTTCCATCTTTGGATGATTGCATACGTGCTCTTCAAACCAAACTCACAGAAAAGGTAAAGGGTCAATGGATCCAAGGACATGGATGGAACCAGAATGTTTGGAACCGATTTGGGACTCGCAGTGATCTAGATGAAGTGAGTGAGGACCATCCAATTTATCTCACAGCAAAATCCCTACACGCGGCGTGGGCAAATTCGACCGCCCTTGCGATCGCAGGTATAGATAAACATACACTTAACCCATCTGGGGGTGAGATACAGCGCGATTCGAATGGAGAACCAACGGGAATATTGTTCGAATCTGCGATGAAACTTGTGTCTCAGCATGTCCCTGCCAACACTTCTGAAGGAAATGCAGATCTTGTTGCAGCAGCCCAAGAGCGTTTATGGAAATACGGAATTACGGGAGTTCATGATTTTGATGGTCCAAGCGCATTTTCTGCGTTGCAATTACTCCATGTGCGGCAAGAGCTTGGATTGAGAATAATAAAGCATATCCCAGTTAATTATCTATCGTCTGCAATCGAAATCGGCCTTATTCCAGGATTCGGGAATAAATGGTTACGCGTTGGGAATATTAAGGTCTTCATGGACGGAGCTTTAGGACCCCACACTGCCGCAATGTTCGAACCTTATGAGGGGCAAGGTGATAATGTAGGTATGCTCCTGCTCGATTCTAACGAGCTGACCGAAATAGGTAAAGGCGCAATTGAGGCTGGATTCGGATTAAGCGTGCATGCAATCGGAGATAGAGCGAATAGTGTAGCGCTTGACGCATTCGAAAAATTGAAAAGAAACCAGTTTGATACCCACCACCAAATACGACATCGCATCGAGCATCTTCAGCTCTTACACCCACAAGATGTTAAACGCGTATCCCAATTGGGTGTAATTGCTTCAATGCAACCTATCCACGCAATTTCGGATATGCAAATGGCGGATAAATTTTGGGGAAAACGTTGTGAATACTCGTATGCTTGGAGATCGATAGTAGATACAGGCGCGACGATTACCTTTGGATCTGACGCACCGGTTGAAGATCCAAACCCATTTTGGGGGATTCACGCGGCTGTTACTCGCCAGAGACCAAATGGCGACCCAAGTCCTGATGGATGGATTCCCAAAGAAAAGATAAGTTTGCTCGAGGCGATAAAAGCATATACACGTGGCCCAGCATTTGCTGTGAATCAACTTCACCAATTGGGTAGTCTTACTGTAGGATCTTATGCTGATCTTCTCGTACTTCCAACTGATCCCTATAAAATCCACAAAAGCGAACTATACGATTTGTTACCTTTAGGGACTATGTCAGGTGGCATGTGGAGATTTAGGGATTTCTAATCATGCATTATCAGTAGCCAGACGTCGTGCATCGCCTTCCCTAACCGTTAAGCCAATTGTGTCGAGATGCTCCATAAGTGCAAGCGCGTACTTCCTGGTTGTCTGTAACAAATCACGAACCTCAGCAACTGTAATTCTCTCCTGATTTTTCAAAACTGATTCGATCTCTGAAACCATCGCTTGATAATCCGCGTGTCTAAAAACCACATCGGGGGAAACTTGAAACAACTGGCCTCTGTCAATTAGATAGAAATACAAATCCTCACCAACAGTTTCTTTACACTCACGCACTGCAGGAGGTCCGTATGGCGCGTTATTAAAACGAGTCAGTAAATGACTAATCAATTTCTCCTGGTTGGCGGATAACTCTGGCTCATACCCCGATCGAGCCACTTGTGAATCTGTAACTTCAAGCAACCCGCTTTCAGACAGCATTTTCAGCACTACTGGGTAAATTTGGCTTCCTAATCCAATACGGCTCTTCAACTCTTCTCGTGGCATTCCTAATCGTAGCGGAAATCTCTCGTGGAACACCTCGATTTCTTGCCCAATTTGTTTAACTATGTTCTCCCAGGTCGCTTGATGCAAAACCAAATCCCTGCTGGTCAGGATCTCGCTCGAATCTATGAAATGCAGAAGCTCACCCTCATTAATTAACTCCTTAATCCTCTCTAAAACCAGACCCCCCTCTAGGCCAGTACGTTTCGCAACATCCGCTACTTTTGAAAGCCCCCGATTTATAATCGATTGTTTGATAAGATCTTGGGGATCGGCGCCAACCATACTTTCTAGTCG
>JAGLGG010000420.1 GCA_023144145.1 Anaerolineales bacterium
GGCTTACCGGATTGATGACCACACTAAAGAGAGGCCGCTCTATTAGGCGGTCGCGATGACCAAGTACCGCATCCATCATTTCCAGAACATACGGGATGACCTTGAGTTGGCCACCGCCGAGAAAGTGCTTTGTCGAGTGGCTCATGCTGATCTGCAAAGCACGGAGACCCTGAATATCGGGTGGCACGTCGTGGGGGACGACCATGGAGGCAAATTCCTGAACTGTGTCGAGGGAATCAATCAATCTTGCGCATTGAATCAGATCCTGGGAGGTAGATGGTCGTCGCTGGCGAGTTTCCAGATCTCTGAAAGTTGTGCTCTGCGCGGCGGCGGTGAAGTAAAGTTCTCCATCACCACAGGTTATGTCTTTTTCGGGGTCCCTGGCAGCAAGGGTGAACTTATGGGGCAGGGTATCAAGCGCTTTACTCACAACTTCCGCAGGAATTTTTGCTGATCTTTCCTCCCAATCTATCGGGCAACCAGCATTTTCGAGAATCTGTAGCGCCTTCTGAGATCGAAATTTGATCCCAATGTTGGAAAGGATTTCCAATGATTTGTGATGGATGTTCTCGATTTCGTCTTGATTCAGAAAGCTGATTCTGGGTTTTGGCATGGTGGATGCCTCTCCTTATTTATGTATATGGTCAAGAAAAGATGTCGACTTTGTGGATTTCACTCAATTCAGATATGAAGATTTCTCGTCCCTTACCTCTCGGTTGAGAGGGTTCAATTTAAATAGGTCATCCTCTCAGCAGAGTCTGCGGGAGTGGATGGAGGATCTCGATGTCAATCCCATTAGGGTCTTTGAAGAAGGCGACTCGATTGGATCCAAACTCGGTAGGCTTGAGGTGAAAATCCACCCCCTTTGAACGTAATTCTTGATAGGCCTTATCAACATCATCGACGGCGAAGCACAGGTATTGCAAACCTGCGCCATGCTCTTCTAGAAACTCCAAATCCGGTTCCCAAAGCCCAGGTGGACCAAATAGCTCCAACGGAAAAATATCATGATCTTTGTCAGCAAGTGCAGTTGGATCGGCGAGAAAGATCATCCCTTCTTCTCTCCTATCTACAACGATTTTCATGCCGAGTTTGTCTACGTAAAAATTCTCGAGAACTGTGAGTTCTCTACAAGTGATATTTGTATGACTCAAGCTGTATTGGATTGCCGCTGCGCTCGTAAAGCCTGAGTTCTTTGATGGTGAGGGGATTGGGGCTCGTGGTGTCATCATCTTTATCATGATTCCAGCGGGGTCGCGCAGACAAAATTGCATCCCTTTCCTGAAGTCCTCTGGAATGGTGACAATTTCGATCCCCTCTGCTCGCAATGACTGATAGCATGCATCCACATCATCAACTTCAAAACCAAGAAGAGCCAACATTGGACCATGCTCAGTGAAAAAAGCCTCCATCCAGGCGGAGAATGGAGGCCCGAAAAGACATAAGCGAATTTTCGTTGACTTTGAACCATCGTCTAAGTAGACGATCTCGGGGGCACCTGCACTGGAAATCTGGGAGTGGACATGCATCCCTAGAAAGTGCGTATAGAAGCGAATACTTTCATCGATCTTCGTTGTGAGGA
>JAGLGG010000421.1 GCA_023144145.1 Anaerolineales bacterium
GGCATCGTTGTGCAGAGTCTTCGCCAACTGCCCTCATGCCTAGTGTAAAAATAACGCACATTCAATTACTAAACGATTAATTCACTTAAGCTTGAGTATTTACTATAGATTTATCTGTCGTTTGATAATGGATACCCTCCGCAGGAGAATCGCTCACTCGCTGTCGGTGGGAAAAACGAAAAATCTTGCACGAATGTAAACAAGAACAAGATATCTGGATGCAAATCCTTTATCCATCACGCTAAGGATTTACTGAGGGATGCCGCGAAAATTCTTCTGTCATCGTAAACATTTCAGCATGGTTCTGTATAATTGCAAACGATATGAGTGATAAAAACTATGATGTCGTAATCGTAGGGGCAGGACCGGCAGGGATATTCGCATGTTTTGAACTGTTAAATGATGATCCCAAGACTAAGATTGCTCTCATCGACATGGGCCCAAGGCTTGAAGAGAGAAAAGCCAATCAGGTCATGAGTGGCTTTGGAGGCGCAGGATCCTTTTCCGACGGCAAACTGCATTACACGCCTAAACTTTCCCACGAACGCGCCCTTCATCTAATAAGCGAGAATGAGTATCGAAAGATCCTGGATTCAATCGAAGCATTATTTAAGCAATACGGCGTAGATTCAGATTGGTATCCGAGAAATCCGGATGAAGTAATAGAGATGGTGGAAGAAGCGCAAAAGCACGATATCGAGTTGATTGTCAGACGTGCGCAGCATATTGGTACAGACCGGTTGAGAAAGGTCATTCAGAAATTTCAAGATTATTTGCTTGAAATGAAAGTTGATCTTTTAGATAACACGAGAATTGAGGATATTTTAGTCAGCGCAGATAAATGTGAAGGTGTGGTTGATTCGAAAGGAAATGAATACCTGGCGGATAAAGTACTCCTGGCCCCTGGACGAATTAGCGCAAAATGGCTTCAAGAGCTCGCCGATAAGCATGGGATAGGATATGAATATGGGATGGTTGAGGTGGGTGTGCGCGCTGAGTTTCCTGAATCGATCATGAAACGATACGCTGATGCGCTCTATGAAATCGTGTTAAAGATAAGAACTCCAACCTTTGATGATATTATCCGAACCTTCTGTACCTGCCCGAATGGGTATGTGGCTGTTGAAGATTATAGGGGCTATGTCTGCGTAAATGGACATTCTGATTCATCGCACGAATCCAAGAATTCCAACTTTGCATTTGTGTGTGAGGTGAATCTCACCAAGCCCGTAGAGAATTCGATCGCCTATGCCGAATCTATCGCCATGGTAGCCACAACCATTGGCGGGGGCAAGCCTATTTTGCAGAGACTCGCAGATCTAAAAAAGGGAAGAAGAAGTACGTGGTCGAGACTCAAGAAGTCACTGGTTAAACCAAGCCTGGAAGATGTAACGCCCGGTGACATATCCATGGCCCTACCACACAGGATTGTGACCAACATTCTGGAGGGATTTGAAAAACTGGATGAGGTTATGCCAGGCATTAATTCGGGATCGACGCTTTTATATGCACCGGAAGTGAAATTCAGATCATCCCGAATTAAAACGGATCGAGGTTTGCAAACCGAAGTAAAGAACCTTTATGTCGCCGGTGATGCAGCGGGCGTTTCTGGTTCGATAACCGGTGCGGCCGCCACTGGCATCATAGCCGCGAGAGGGATGATGGGCGGGTAGGGGGCTGAGTACGAGAGGGAATAGCTCGTGAAAAGTGAATTTAATCCTGAATTTGACGATCTGCTCGAGATCGCGCTGGCTGCTGGAGCGACAGAGGCAAAGATACTGCCTGCTCGTCAGGTTGTCCTGGACGAAAGGGCTCGACTCAAATGTGAGGTCCCGCTTTGTTCGGGTTTTGGACAGTACCTCACCTGCCCGCCGCACGTGATGAGTGTGGAAACATTCTCCAGAATTTTGGCGCTCTACGATTGGTCAATGCTGGTTCAAGTTGAGGCGAAGAATCTAGATTCGACGGATAAATCGACTGGGGCGATCGATCTAAGAATTCTGGAAGAAAACGATGAACTCCATCGCCCTTTCCA
>JAGLGG010000422.1 GCA_023144145.1 Anaerolineales bacterium
TAAACGGCGGAAACGCTGCCCCCAAACAAAACGAAATGAAGGTGGGCGACAATGAAATATGTATCGTGCACATGAATATCAAATGGGATTGCTGCCAAAAAGATCCCCGTTACTCCCCCTACGAGGAACAAGGACATGAATCCCAAAGAGAATAACATTGGAGTGTTAAATCGCAGTTTCCCATCCCATATCGTAGCAAGCCAGGAAAATACTTTAACCCCAGTCGGCACGGCAACGATCATGGAAGTGATCATATATGGGACCCTGAGACCAGGGTTCAGCCCACTGGTGAACATGTGGTGCGCCCAAACCGTTAATCCGAGCACACTGATAGCCATGCTCGAAAGAGCGATCATCTTGTAACCGAAGATTGGCTTTCTCGAAAATACTGGGAAAATTTCTGAGATGGCTCCCATAGCTGGCAAAATCATGATGTAAACGGCTGGGTGTGAGTAAAACCAGAAGATGTTTTGGTAAAGAATTGGGTCGCCGCCAACACTCGCATCGAAGAAAACCGTACCAAGAAGACGATCCAAAGCTACTAGGAAAACACCTGCGGTTAACACTGGAGTCGCCATAATGATGAGTAGTGAGGTTGCCATCATTCCCCAGACGAATAGGGGCATTTTCCAGAAGGTCATCCCCTCTGCGCGCATTGTGATGGTGGTGGTTATGAAATTCACGGCACCCATAATTGATGAAGTTCCCAATATGATGACGCTGACGGCCCACACCGTCTGCCCGAATGGAGCCTGGATGGAGAGCGGGACATATGCCGTCCAGCCAGTATCCGCTCCACCAAACAGGAAACTTCCAATCATAAAAATTCCTCCTAAGAGGAAAGTCCAGAATGAAGCTGCATTTAGGTTGGGAAATGCCATATCTTCTGCGCCAACCATTAATGGGAGAAGATAATTTGCCAACCCCGCAAGGACAGGGATAACCCATAAGAAAATCATCACGGAGCCGTGATTGGTCATTACGCTGTTGTATTGTGCACCGTTCAGAACATCGACGCCTGGTTGTGTCAACTCAGTGCGTATCAACATAGCTAAGGCGCCACCGATAATGAAGAAAATGAACGTAGTTACGAGATATTGGATCCCAATTACCTTATGATCGGTGTTCCAGGTGAAATAGCGCCGTCGATGCCACTTGACAACAGATTCTTCAATTGCCATATCGCAAATTCTCCTAATCCCTTCTAAACGTTAGAACTGAATTGCTTGGTCGTGGAGTGGTTGATGGAAGTTGCTCTCACGAAGAGGCAATAACTCCACTTCTGCCACCAAATTACTGATTTAATAAATACGTAATGAGTGCTTCTAACTCTTCGACTGAAATCCGTTCTCCAAAGTCAGCCGGCATAACCCCGCCTGGATATCCATCAACAACATAGGCATCCGGGTCGACAATTGATTCTTTGGCATAAGCAATGGGCTCGAGGCTAAATATTCTGGTTGCTGCAATTTCAGAAAAATTATTCAAGCTTGGGCCAAGAACACCAACGGCAGATGCATCGTTCAACGTGTGACAGGCTCCACACCCTAGACCAGTGAATAGGTCACTCCCGTTGACGTCAGGACTCTCTGAGACTTCCCCAGGATCAGCTTCTTCGAGCGGAGGTTCGCCTTGTTGCTCACCTTCAGCGGTTGACCCGGATGCCAGTCCGCCCTGTAACTCAATCCACGCCATGAAATCGCCCTCGGTCTCAACTATGACCTGTGCGTTCATAGCAGCGTGTCCGGCCCCACAC
>JAGLGG010000423.1 GCA_023144145.1 Anaerolineales bacterium
GAGTTCTGTCTCAGGGCATCCTCATACAGAAATGCACGAATGAAGTATTTCCCCGGTTGAACAGACCTCGGGACGAGTCCAAGATATTCTTCGCGGACGATTTCTCCTGCCTCCCACTCTGAGGTGGCGTAGGCGCCGCCCCCGAGCCAATGGCTGTGAAGCCAGGTCGGAATTCCTCCCACTGTGACCACATTCCCCTCTTCATCCGAAAACAGGATATCCACCCAATAGTCTTTCTCCGTTTCGACTGGGATACTCCAGTAATATGTAGCTTTGAACACAAAACCTTGCCTTAGGATTATTGAATCGAACGTAAACCCTTCCAGAATAACCGAGTCGTTGAAGTTAGCACCTATCTGGAAGTCAGCGGGTACTTCATCGACAACAAGATCAGGCTCCCCATCAATCGCTTGATAAACCGCACCCTTTGGCACCAAAAGATCCTTATACTCCGGTAGTGGGACGAGGTGAGTGGGGTAAAAATGGATGACATACGGGGCAATGAGTTGAAGCCGGTGATCACCCACTTGGAGATGGGGGCTATCTTCCGAGCCAGCTGCCAGATAGACAGTCGCCCCCTCCTCAAGAAGGCGTGAAATTTCACCCTCTTTATCTAAGTTCGGTACAGATAATGCGGAAGAAACGCTAATATTTGATCCACCGCCCTCAACCACATTTCGATATACTAGCGGAGTCCAGCTCCAAAAATCAGCCAATACCACAGATTCCTGCTCCAACTCAGAAAATATGAAAGTGGCAAAATCAGCCGCATCCCGGTGTTGGCTGCGATCGACGTTGTGATAATTCCTGCTGAAGAGGGACAACGGAATACCAAGTATCAGCAGGCTCATCAATAGGATCCGGCGTTCTGGTGTCAAAATGGTCAAGCGTAACTGTTTGAATCTATAAAGCCCCTCACTAGCGAAAGTGATGATCATTTTCGTGCCAACCCCAAATAGTATCCCGATCATGAGATAGATGGGTTGGAAGTAGTTAAAGATGTTGTGGATCCCATACACGGAGACCATGACAGCTGCGAAGAGCGTCACCAACACGCTCACCAGGAGGAATGGGGATCTCTCCTTGAACAGTGCGATGGCGCCTATGCCAGCGATCACGAGGCCAAAGGCTGTGAATTCATACAATGGGAAAAGGGAAAGCAGCCGGATACGGAAGAGCACCGACGGGACACTTTCGAAGGGATTTTCGAAAGCTCTTCCATATCCGGTGGTGATCATGGTTAGAAAGCTCTGTAAATCCGATGGGTCACCCCAATTCACCGGGGGGTTTTGTGAGGCCCGAATGGGCAGGTACAAATTTACCGAGAAGCCAACCAGGAAAAGCAGTCCCAACAAGAGGAACTGTCTCCGTTCTAAGCGTTGAAGGCCAGTCCTTTGATTGAGCCAAATCATATAAGCCAGTGGCAGGAGCACGACCAGGATCAAGCGGTGATTGCCCAAACTCAGGCCCAAGGTGAGAACTGCAAAATAAAGGTACGAAACCAATCCTGATGCGCGCCACTTCATCAGTAAGAATAGGATCAGCAGCGTGAGGAAGGCGTTGAGATCATAAGAGACTGCCCAGGTGGCGTTTGACCACAAGGTTGAGGTAAAGGCGAGGGTCAACGCTGAGATCAATGCCGCTGCTCGCCGTTTTGTGAGATGGAAAACAATAAGGTACAGCATGAATACTGTGCCGGCACCAAAAAAGGCCGACATGAGGTTCACGCGATAGGCAATATCTCCAATAGGCAAGAATGTGAACAGCTTTCCCAGGAGAAGGTAGAGAGGATAACCGGTATTGTGGGCTACCCCAAGAACATATGACGCGGTAGCGAATTCCCCCATGTCGTACCACATGACGGTTGGTGCGAGTGTGCGAACATACACAGCGAAGGCAATTGTCGCCGTGAAAGAGGCTTGAATCCATGGTTGAAGAAAATAACGTTGTATCCGCTCCATCTTCCTAAAGCCTATGATCGAGTTCTTCCGTTTTCTTAATTGAAGGGTGATCGTAGCACAGGGGCTTCCGCCCTGCAACAGCATCCCTATGGTCCATTCAATTCAACCTCGATTCGTTCTCTCACCATAATGGCGATGTTCTGCCAGCCCCTCCCTTCGAGCTTCTCAGCAAGCCAGTTCAAATCACTTAGCGTATTCGAAGTTATATTGGCTCTTTGAAATTGCGGGATGAAATCAAATTGCAGGGTAGGACGACGATGAACGAGGGTGTAATAGTTTGAGGAAACTCTCGGACCTTCCATGGATTCAAACGCCTGCATGAACAGGATGATCGCATCTTCCTCAAGGCCTTGATCCCTGGCAATGCGAGCTGCACTCAGGATATTTGTAGTACTCGCACTGCCGCTAAAAAATGCAATCTGAATGAATCGAGAGGCGCCCTCATCATCTCCGAGCAATTGCGCCGCGAGTGCAAGTCCGGCGTATGCGCTGGGATTTTGTGCTCTCTCCTGAATAGAAAGTTCAAAATGGTGACGTGCAGATTCTGGGTCGTCATCGTTCAGCGACTGCCACCCCAACCAAGAGTATTGCTCTGGTTGCGCCAAATTTTCTTCGAAATGTTCTGCAAGTAAGGCATTTTGACGAAGATCAGTCTTGGCGAAAAATATCGCCCTTTCTAAGAATGGGTCGATCTTTAATGCCATTGTGTAGGCCTCGAGAGCATTTGCCTCGTGTCCTAATTGCTCCTCCATCCACCCAAGGTTCAGGTGAAATAGGGCGTACCGGGGGGCAGCATCGATCGCCGCTTTCATGTGTTCAACTGCCGCTTCTTCAT
>JAGLGG010000424.1 GCA_023144145.1 Anaerolineales bacterium
ACTCTCTTGGAATGGTTCTTCGGTCAGGTAATGCGAGAAACGCAAGGTCGTGCGGACCCTAAATTGGTTCGTAAAACCTTGGAATCCCATCTGAAAGGTGTAGAAGAGAGTCAGTCCCGCGAGTGAGAGTTGTCACTTGACCTACCAGTCCTGCTGAGCTACCTTTGCGCTTGGGAGTGGTCTGTGCAAGTCCTAAAGCCACATAATAAGTCGGTAATTGACCGACCAAAAACATGATCGAAACGCGGGCGCTGACCCAAGCGCCCGCGTACCCTTTTCTAGCAAACAGCTAGACAGATACAAATCGAATAAGGAGTAACACATGTCTTCAGACGAAAAATACATCAATCCTTTCAAAGTAGCCCAACAGCAACTGGACGAAGCAGCAGAATTGTTGCAGCTAGACCAAGCAACTCACGAATTGCTGCGCAACCCTTTGAGAGAACTTCATGTCACTTTGCCCGTTAAGATGGACGATGGGTCTACGAAAATTTTCCAGGGTTTCCGAGTTCAATACAACGATGCTCGCGGACCGACGAAAGGTGGGCTTCGCTTTCATCCGAGCGAGACAATCGACACGGTGAGAGCATTAGCTGCATGGATGACGTGGAAATGTGCAGTTGTTGATATTCCCCTTGGCGGTGGAAAAGGTGGCGTCATCTGTAACCCGAAAGCGATGTCACAAGGTGAGATTGAGCGACTGAGCCGAGCCTACATTCGACAAGTCGGTCGGATAATCGGCCTGGAAAAAGATAGTCCCGCTCCAGATGTTTATACCAATCCACAGATCATGGCCTGGATGGTTGACGAATTCTCGTTCCTTAAGGGCTCTAACGAATTTGGTGTGATCACCGGCAAACCGCTCAACTTGGGCGGTTCCCTCGGAAGAGGAGATGCTACTGCACGCGGAGGGATGTTCTGCCTCCGAGAGGCTAGCAAAATCCTCAATATCAAATTGAAAGATGCCACCACTGCCATTCAGGGATACGGCAATGCCGGCTCATTTGCACACACACTGGGTGTGGAGTTGTTCGGGCTTAGGGTTGTTGCAGTCTCCGACTCAAAGGGAGGAATTTACAACGCTGATGGACTCTCCTTTGATGAGGTCTTTTCCTTCAAACAAGAAACCGGCTCGGTCGTTGGATTCCCCGGATCCAAACGTATCAGCAATGAGGAACTTCTTGAACTTGAAGTCGACGTACTTGTCCCATCTGCATTAGAAAACGTCATTACCGATGCGAATGCCGCTAATATTAAGGCGAAAATCAGCGTCGAATTGGCCAATGGACCAACTACACCCGAGGCGGACAAGATCCTCTATGAGAACGGTGTATACGTTATCCCAGATTTCCTGGCTAATGCAGGGGGTGTAACTGTCTCATATTTTGAGATGGTGCAGAACGCCTATAATTATTATTGGGATGAACCTACAGTACACGAACGACTTGATAAGAAAATGACGGATGCTTTCCATGCTGTTCACAAGGCAGCCCAGGAACATAAGGTGCATAATCGCCTTGCAGCTTATCTTGTAGCGGTCAATCGAGTCGCAGAAGTAGTGAAACTCAGGGGTTGGACATAAATCTCTCCTGAAAACATAAAGAAGACCTCTCCATCATCAAGCGTGTTTACGCTCATGCGGATGAGATGTCTTCTTTTTAGTTAACCTCTTATCCCCATCTTTATTAATAGTATTAAAAGGTAGTAGTAGTAGTAGGGGCTGGGGAAATGTGGAAAAAACGAAGAATTTGC
>JAGLGG010000425.1 GCA_023144145.1 Anaerolineales bacterium
TCATCGAGCACCACACTCAATTCCGAAAATAAATCCAACAGCCGTATTGAAGATGGCTTCTCGGCTGCTGTTGATATTAATCCATATGCTATTAATTCAAGCTGGCTATTAGGATGTTGGCGTACCAATCCATATCCCGTGCTGGCCGTCCCTGGGTCAATTCCGATCACCAGCATGGATAATCCCCGAGTTTATCTATTCTTAAGCAGTCTCAAGCAGCAAGACCGCTTCATCGGTTACATCAAGATTGGAGTAAACGTGCTGAACATCATCCAAATCTTCCAGGGCTTCAATTACACGCATGACCTGAAGGGCTTTATCTGCAGGCACTTGAATCACAGACGTAGGCCGCATCTTCAAAGCAGCTTCATCTGGCTTGATTCCCTTACTCTCCAATGAGTCGCTAACCTGTTTGAAACACTCGACCGGGGCAATGATTTCGATGTCGTCTTCACCGAGGATCACGTCATCCGCTCCCCCGTCAACTGCTAAATCAAATACCTCTTCCGAATCCAACCCGGAAACTGAAAGTGCAAAGTAAGCCGCTCTCTTAAATTGCCAAGAGACCGCTCCGACATCGGCAAGATTCCCTCCTGCGCGCGAGAGCACATGACGGACATCAGCGACCGCCCTGTTGCGGTTATCCGTAACCACCTCAATCATCAACGCAACTCCACTCGGAGCATAGCCCTCATACATAATTTGCTCCAGAGCAGCCCCATCTTTATCTTCACCCGTCCCTTTTTTAATCGCCCTCTCGATATTATCTTTGGGCATGTTGCTGGATTTCGCGCGTTCAACCGCGAGACGCAACCCAAAGTTTGTTACGATGTCCCCCCCACCTTCGCTTGCAGCAACACTTATTTCACGAGCAAGTCGAGTGAAGAGGTTCCCTCTCTTGGCATCAACTACTGCTTTCTTTCGTTTAATCGTTGACCATTTTGAGTGTCCAGACATCTCGCTCAACCTTTCTGCAGGTTAGGATCTTTTAGCCAGCAAACGAAATTCCTCGTCTCCGAATAATAATAGTACACAACAAGAAAATCGGATTCTATCTCTGGCCCAGCGCAAAACCGATGTAGGATACTGCTCCTTGCGTGGATTAGTTGATTATACCATCGGGGGTTATTTCATCACAAATTGAGAACCCCCCACCCTTTTACTCCAACGCCAAAAGGTGCTGCAATTTACGCACAGTGTCCACACTCTGACCTTTGTAATGATTGTTTGCGTAGACAACTGTGAGGGGTGCTTGGTCATCCAGATCGCGGATTTTAGGCACCCACTCTTTCAATTCATCTTCCGAGTAGGTGTAATCATACCTTTCCCAAGCCTGGTCATGTTTCCACCACTTCTGTGAATTTCGACCATGGAATCTCACATAGGCCAGGGGTCCTGTTACCAATGCGGTGGGCGGCATCAAACCGGACAACCTCGGCTCATCAACACAGCAGAATCCAAGGTTCAATTGCTTAAGTTCTTCAAATGTTTCATCTTTCACCCAATCCTTTCCGCGAAACTCAACTACAACAGGAAAATCGACGAGGCCGTCCCTAATCCTACGAAGGTATTCACGGTTAACCAGATTACGATGGAATGAGTAAGGAAATTGAACCAAGATACATGCCAGTTTTCCCGCACTTAACAGTGGCTCTATTGATGAAACGTAGGCTTGGAAATCTACATCTTTCCGTTCATGTGTGAGACTTCGATGCGCCTTTACTGCAAACAAAAAATTATCAGGTGTTCTATCGATCCAGCCCTTCACCATCTTTGCTGTTGGTAAACGATAATACGTAACGTTCAACTCAACGGTGTCAAAGGATTGGGCGTAATAAGGCAACCACTGCCATTGCGGAAGTTCTTGCGGGTACACCGGACCTACCCAATCCTTGTAAGAAAACCCCGAGGTTCCAATACGGATCATACGATTAGCACTCCTGCCCCATCAATTTGACTCTCTTTAAGGTCTTGAAGGGCTCTATTGGCATGTTCCAATTTATAAGTTTGAGTTTCCACCCGAATTGGAATTTCCGCTGCTAACTTCAGAAACTCGACCCCATCTTGATACGTCGCATTGGCAACACTTCGCAGCGTTCGTTCTCCATAGATTAACTCATACGGCATTTCAGGAATTGGCGACAGATGGATCGCGTTGATGGCCAGAGTTCCTCCCGAACGCAGTTTTGCTAATAGCTGAGGCACCAGTTTTCCTGAAGGGGCAAATAACACCGCTCGATCTAACGGGGCGGGAATCTCATCCTCAGCTCCACCAACCCAAGATGCTCCGAATTCTGTAGCCAATTTTCGATGGCCCTCACTGCGAGTGAACACGAAAACCTCACAATCCCAATGTAAAGCGACTTGGATTGCTAGATGGGCGCTGGCTCCAAATCCTACCAGACCCACCTTTTCTCCAGGCCTCAAATCCGCTTTATGCAACGAGCGATACCCGATAATCCCGGCACAAAGCAAGGGTGCCGCTAATTCATCCTTGATCTGTTCGGGTAGTAAAAGTGTGAATTTAGCATCGGACAGCATATATTCGGCAAAGCCACCATCTCGATGAAATCCAGTGAATTCTGCATCGGCACAGAGGTTTTCTTCACCTCGATCGCAGTGGGTGCAATGTCCACATGCGCGGTACAACCAAGGCACCCCGACGCGTGTTCCAACTTTCCATCCTTGAACCTTTGCTCCCACAGCTTCGATCCGACCTACGACTTGATGGCCAGGCGTGATTGGAAGTGAAGGAGGATGGATATCCCCCTCAACCGTATGCAAATCCGTGCGACATATGCCACAAGTTAAAACACGAACCAGGAGCTGATGATCTCCTGGCTCAGGCATCGGCACCATTTCTTCAACTAATGGGGCATCGAATATAGGTTGATGGTTTTTCAGGCGGAGAGCTCGCATCCCGCACTCATTCGCTTATTTCGTGTTTTTCTTTATTGCTTTTGCTGCTTTTTTTTTCCGTTTGGCAATAAAGTCTTCTGTCATCTGCCTAGCGACATCATCTTTATACTGTTTGGGTGGCGTCTTCATGAAATAGGATGACGGAGCAAGAATCGAACCTGCTTCACCTCTATCCAATGCCAGTTTGGCACAGCGAACAGCATCAATGACGACCCCGGCTGAATTAGGCGAGTCCCACACTTCAAGTTTTAGCTCAAGGTTCAATGGAACATTTCCGAAAGTTGTGCCCTCCATCCGAATATAGCAAAATTTTCGGTCGGTCAACCATGGGACATAATCACTTGGACCGACATGGACATCATCTTCGTTCATCTTATAAGGCAATTGACTTGTGACTGCGTTAGTCTTCGAGATTTTCTTCGATTCGAGGCGATCCCGGTCTAGCATATTATAGAAATCCATGTTTCCGCCGAAATTCAATTGATACGTGTGATCCAACCGAACTCCGCGGTCGTCGAATAAGGCCGTCAACACACGGTGCGCAATGGTTGCTCCGACTTGGCTTTTAATATCAT
>JAGLGG010000426.1 GCA_023144145.1 Anaerolineales bacterium
TTTGCGGAAGAAAACATCATGTTCGAGATTATCACCAAATCTAACCAAGACCTGGACGAGTTCATATCAACCAAACTGGCTGACGTACCCGGCATTAGGAACATCAACGTGTCGGTATCTCCTCGGATCTACAAGACGGGTCCACAATGGCTGCCCATGGAGTTGCTTGATTCACCCGATCAAAAGTAAATCACAAACTATCTGCTGAATGAGGCAGAAAGTTGGACCCATAATAAGAGCAACTGCTTCCCCGAATGTTTCGCCCCTACGAGAACTACTAGACTCACTCTGCCCCATCTCTAGGCAAAAGCAAACTCAAGCTTGGCTGTTTCAATTTGAGCCTGCGAAGGTGGAGTGAAGTGCGGATTTTCTCAATCCCCTGGATTGGATGAATTCGCTCACTGAGGAGTTCGGAGAAGTGAACAAAGTCTCGGCAACTGACCTCGACGAGGAGATCAAAATCACCTGTGAAGAGAGCCATATATGAGACCTCGGGAAAACCGGAGAGGAACTCAACCACAGACTCAATTTGACCAGGTTGGCATGTAATGAACAGTGTTGCGGAGATTACAATACCAACTCGAAACGGGTTGAGCATCCCCAGAATTGTGACTACTTTCTCGTTGATGAGCCTGTTCGCCCGTGTGCTAACCGTCGATACGGTAACGTCTAGCTCTGCAGCAATGTCAGAAAATGACTTCCGCCCGTTTCCTTCCAAATGGCTCAAGATTGCCATGTCGAACTCATCCATGGCTGGATATTCAGTAGATTTCATTGAAATAGCCCCACGTTAGGTACTCAGGTCTGCTCATCGGAAAAGAGCATTTTCACATCCGATTGTTTGATCAAAATTTCACGCAGCAATATGGACGTGTGCGTCTCCCGGATCCCCTCTACTCGCTGCAATCGTTCCACGAGTAGGTCGGTCAGATGATCGTTGTCCCGACATTGAACCTCTACTAACAATTGAAATTCTCCTGTCGTTACGGTGACTGATAAGACTTCAGGGAGGTCGGCAATCTCTGCACCCACCCTTTCGAGATCGACTGGCTTTACAGAAATGCGTACGAGTGCAGGTGCGTTGAATCCCACTCGATGGGGATCGAGAAACCCATAGATGACAAGGAGATCATCGTCCCGTAATCTCTTCAGTCGGTTCCCGATGGTGGAAACAGTTACGCCAAGGTCGGCAGCGATATCGGACTGTGATTTCCGACCATCCTCTTGAAGGTGAGCGAGGATGGCGATGTCTACTTCATCGACGAATTGCTTAAATGGGTTGGTCATTCCAATCCCTTATAGCATCAAAGGTATTCCAAAACAAAGCAATAATAATATAAATCTATCGCTAGCTTGACTAATAAACAAAAATATTATAACATTCATAGGATAATTTTGCAAAATGTTTGTAGAGGTGATGCCCGTAGATTTCGACTGTCGTTTCAGTTATGGAGTAGGATCATGAATTTCACCCAGCAGGAGTTGATGAAGCTTTATCGGAATATGGAGCGGGGGCGGAGGTTCAACGAGGCAATTGTGGAGCTGTGCAAAATGGCGGAGGTCCCACGAAGGTGGAGCTCGGGTGTTGGCATGGAAGCCATCGAAGCAGGCGCGGCAAGTTTTCTAAAAAGAGAAGATTGGGTGTGGAGCACGCAACGGAGCATTACTGCGTGCCTTGCGAAAGGACTTGATCCTAAGATATGGCTCAGAAACAACCTCAGTAGGACGCGAAATCACCATATCAGAAACAATCACAACGCATTCACTGCAAAGCACGACGCAAATTCTCCTGTAGGCCGAAAGGACCCCTCCTCCCATCTTGAGAACTTGAATAGTTATCAAAGTGTTGGTGTAAACGGAAATGGGGGAGTGATCGTTTATCTCTTTGGAGATTCATCCGTGCGCCCCAGTGAATTGATTGAATGGATTAAGGAGTCATGCAAAGGGAAACTTCCTATTGTCTGGATATACATAAATCAGCCGGGCTCACCCCTGTTTACTTCTGCGGATATCGGTTCGTGTATCTCAAAAGAAGTTTCATCCAACGGTCATGGCTTGCTGGAGATGTCGGTTAACGGTCGGGATG
>JAGLGG010000427.1 GCA_023144145.1 Anaerolineales bacterium
TACCGGAGCTGGATGGGATCGAGCAGTATCTTCACAGCCCTAAGTATCACCCCGAAGGTAATCTACTAGAACACTATTGCCTAGCATTCGATACGCTCGCAAAGCTTATGAAAGACTATGTAATCGATGAACATACCACAAACGTCGTCGTGTGGAGTCTTCTGTTTCACGACATCGGTAAGCCTGATTGCGCCAAGCTCAACGAGGAGGAGAATTTCCACAGTTTCATCAAGCACGAATCAAGGGGAGGCGACATTTTTGCTATGCTCTATGCGGACATGATGAAAGATTACAACCCAAGCACTATTGAATGGATCATTCGGCAGCATACGAACTACTGGAACATTAAGAAGCACGGCAAGAGTTTGGCTATGGCGAATCACGAAGCCTTCGAGCTCCTATCTCTGGTCTGCCAAGCAGACAAAATGGGATTCGATCACGAGACACTCCCTGCAAATGACCTGAGACTAGAACACTTTGCCGAAGTAGTCGCAAAGGGAGCGGGACATTAAGGGGTGACTGTGTATGGTATTGCTCTGCGGGCTTTGTCGACAAGATTTACCCGAATTTTGTCGCACTGCAGAAAAGACGGGACAGACATATCCAGGTTTTTGTAATCAATATTGTTTCTTAGCTTTCGGAATGGGAATAAGAGAAAAGGTTCCTCTAACAAATTATGTGGATCAGCCAAAAATGAATGGGCACATGATCTGGCCCTACATAAATATTTCTTGTGGATGGTGCACCGAGAATACAATAGAGCTCAAACACAAAAGAACAACTTCTGCGAACAGAGTCTTTTGTAGCCGATCTTGTTATAGCGATTTGTGCAACACTGGTGGAAGACGGGCTTTCGCAAGATTTATTATTCTTAGACATCTTTCCTTGCATCCAAATAAACAATTTACCGCACTTCAAATCCAAAAATTCTTGAAACCCTACGGAACTACCACTGGTGGATCGTTGAGTAGTGGTTCTATCGGATCCATGCTCAAAGTCTATGTGGCTAGGGGCACCATTAAGGCTATCGGTGATTCCTGGTCCACTAAAGAATATCAAATTGCTTCCAGCGTCGTCAATTCTCCAACACCAATAGGCAAATACGTTTAGGGTCTTGGAGACATTAGGCAGGGATTCCCGAGCGGTCAAAGGGGACGGGCTTAAGATCCGTTGCGTAGAGCTTCGTAGGTTCGAATCCTACTCCCTGCACCAACTAATTACGCTGGTTTACGCTATAATAGAGGGCAATGACGCAAACATATAAATAGAAGAAAACTCTACTACACTTTGCATCGGAGCAAAGGGCCACAACACGAGAGTTCGAAGCAGCGCAGTTAATGAGTTTTTTCCTTCAAGTTTCATTCATCCACTCATTCTGCCTTTCAACCCGCTCTCACCCTTTTTCATCCCTCGAAGCGTAGCTTTCAAATAGTCGTTTATCTTATCTTTGATCATGACCGTGACGACCAAGAAGCCCATCGAGCACACAACCCTCATTGGATTCGGATTAATCATAACTGGTGGAACCTTGTCCATTTATCATTTGCGTCACCTCATGAAATCTAAATCAGATAGAACTGGGCTGAGGATCGCTGCAGCTATCTTTGGTGGCTTATTAATTTCGATGGGAGCGAATCTCTGTGCAGATGCTATCCATGATAAGGTCACTGGATTCAATATCTAAGTATTCGGCAGAAGACTTATATACTTGGTCTTCTCTGCTATCATTGTAAGAGAAGTGGTGCGCCTCTTTCTTCCTACCAACCTGCACCGCCCCGAATCCTGAAGGAGTGATAAAAATGTCTGAGGTGATTATTACTCTAAGTGGCGATCAAGTGCAGTGGTGTTGGGATCACGCCCGAGACATAGTAGAAATGTATGACGGACACGGATCCAGAGGATCTGGAATGTATTCTCATAATAAAGTTGGATCGAATGTGGTAGGCGTTAAAGGAGAACTGGCCACTGCTCTCTGGATGGAACAAGAATTTAACACCAATGGTGGAGGAGAATATTATGCTCCGCCAACAGTGTTGCGCAATTATGAAAATATTACTCGCGGTAATGGGTTGTCTGGAGATGTCCAAATTGAATATACGGGAGGAACAGTATCACAACCAATAGAAGTGAAAGGACTTCGAAGGCATCAGTGGGACAAATTCAAAAGAATGATTCCGCCGAGGCAACTCAAAAACTATTGTAGAGAGAATGCTATAGTTATCTGGACAGTAGCAGACACACAAGGAGCGGAGCACGATAAAGTAATCCTAAAGGGATGGAATTTCGCTAGCGAAG
>JAGLGG010000428.1 GCA_023144145.1 Anaerolineales bacterium
TGAAAGATACAGTGATATGGAACATTGAAAAGGGATTGCCGCTCACCGCTCTCGAAATTTCTCAAGCCCAGGCTAAACGTGCCGCACTATACCAGAGAGTGAGAAATTTCTTTGAGCGTTATGACTACCTCCTTCTGCCCGTATCCCAGGTGGCTCCCTTTCCCATCGAGGCTGAGTGGGTGAAAGAGATTAATGGGGTTGAGATGCAGACCTATGTGGATTGGATGATGAGCTGCTCCTTCATCACCCTCACCGGGCACCCAGCGATGTCGGTGCCCTGTGGGTTTACACCAGATGGGCTCCCGGTGGGGATCCAAATTGTGGGTCGTCATCGTGGAGAGTTCGAGCTTCTTCAGCTTGCTTACGCCTTTGAGCAACTAACTCGGTTTGGAGCGATAAAACCAAAAATAGCACTTTGAGTCCATCGGGCGAAATATAACCTTTTACCCTTGGCCGGCCCTATTGACCCGCCAACTTGTTGGCACGTCAGCTTGCTGACGCCTTGACCCGATTGTCTGATCCCTGATCCCTGCTCCCTAGTCCTTATTCAATCGCCATCTTTAGGCGGTTTGGTTGGTCTGGGCGTGCGAGTCGGCTTGGGAGTTGGGGTATCTGGTGGAGGTGGTTCGATGGTTGGAGTATCTGGTGGGGGTGGCTCAACGGTCGGAAAAATCTCGGGCGTGTTGGTTGGAGCTGGTTCTTGCGAGGGTGGTATTCCTGGAGGATTCGTCGGCGTAGGCACAAGTTCAGGAACTGCAAAATCTGTTGAAAAAACCAACGTTGAGCTTCCATACTCATCCATCAATTGGTGCACGCGGATGACGGCTTGTGTTGTGGCTGGAAGCCTGCCTCCAAAGCAAAATAAATATTTACTGTTCTGCTCGAAAACGGTGCAGACATACTCCCATCGTGACCAAAGAACTTCTACCTCCGCAAAGAATTGGCCGGCTAATTCCTCAGGTGTCAAGATCTTAATTAAGGTCTGATGGCCGTTTTCAATATGGACGACTTCCTTGATAGTTGCGTTAGAAAAACCTGAAACCGGGATCAATTCGACGGCTGAAGGAGGCGGGAGAGTCGGCACCGGAGTGAATTCGACCATGGGTGTAACAGTGCTGGTTGCAGGCATATCTGTGCTTAGACTCGGAGTACCAATCATGGAAGCTTGTTGATCGAACTGATCAATGGGCGTATTGAATTCCCAATCTCTTACTGATTTGAGCGCGAATGAACCGGTGATCACAACAGACAGTAACAGCCCGATGATCCCGACAACCTGTTTGGTGAGAAAGTTAGGAATTGTCATCCGGCCTCATTCAATTATCGAATGCTTAGAGTTACGGTTGAAGGGAATTACGCAGAGCTTATAGCGTATACCGATCTTTGTGAGAAACCGTTGTTCAATGTATTGTCTATAGATATTCTAAATCAATTTCTTGGGCAAAATTAAGCAAAAGATCACAATACTAACTTATTTCATTCCAAGCTCATTTTCCGAAACCAAGCATCCGGAGCCGCCAATTGTCATTCGGAACGGCAATGACGAATAAACGGCCCCAATCCAAAACCCCTTGAGAGGAGATGCACGTTTGCAGGACTACGCCTTTTCTCTCGGCATAGATTTGATAAAAGAGATCCTGGGCTGAGAGTTGACCACTTGAATAATCGAGCGAGCGGAAATCAGAAGTAAAGCTTTTTGGCGAGAGCGCCTGATAATGTAGTAATTCGCTTACGATATAAACTTGCATGCTCCCATCATCAAAAAACAGGTATATCAACTGTCCTATTTCTAGTTGAAGAATCTTTGCCCCTGCCAGATAGTTATGAGCAAGTAAGCCTGCGTTGCCATACTGCGATGCAAGTTCAAATTGAGTGACGACATTTGCCTGATTGGAGATGAAGGATGGTGCTCCCACCGGCTGCTGAACAACTGGCATCGCCAAGGTGCCCGGCACATAAACGCCAACAACTGCGTCTCCCCCCGCATAGTCCAATGAGTCCATAAACTCCCCTAGAGGAGGGACCGGCTCATCAAGCATATTGGAGATCAAATGACCCTGTCTGGAATCGCTGAGACCTGGGGCGGTTGTTGGTATATCAAAGCGAAGAGGGCTATGGAAGAGTGCCCCTATACCAAGAAGGAGTAAAACGACTGTTCTTACCCATACGCTCATTGCTAGAATTCCCTGCCGAATTCCGAGAAATCTCTTTAATTGTTGTTGATGCTTTACAACGAGTACGAGTGTTGATTTAAAACTCGATGGGCATCATGGACCAATTGGGCTCAAGTTCCATTTCGAGCCTTTCAGAGCATGAGTAAGATTGGCCTCTGAGAGTGACGCGTGCAAAGCAACACACACAACTGAAATTATTTCTCAATCCACTCGATCGTTTTGCCGGTTTATTTATGGATTTGCAAGTTCTGTGCCCTGGGGATGCTCTGGCAGGTGTGTTTATCTTAGTCCCCCTGTTACTTTAACTAGCAGGCAGGGCTCCCGTGCTCCCGTCGTTTCCTGCATCTCAATGGCACGGGCGCAATAA
>JAGLGG010000429.1 GCA_023144145.1 Anaerolineales bacterium
CGGAGCCATGGGCTGACTCGCTCCAGGCAGTTTTCTTCCCGGTGATCAACGAGCTGTCGTCGTGACACTCTGTACAGCTGAGGTCAGCTGCGGTCATTTCACCGGACGCACCAGGTTCACCCTCGGGCCCGGTTTCTCCTTGCGGACCTTGAGCCCCGGCGGGGCCTTGAGGTCCGGGTTGACCTTCTTCACCTGTACATGCCGATAAAGCCAAAACACTTAGCAAAAGGAAGCTAAGTAAAACGAAAATTCTTCGATTCATGTGACATTCTCCTCAATGATTATGTCATTAGGCTTGCTGAACGATTTTCTTAAATTGCACCTCCTTTACATCTAAAGATGACGAATTAGTAGTTTATGGCTCACCAAGAGAGCCCATAAAGGTGAGAACTTGCCAGAGTTCATCCTCTGAGAGGGCTCCGCCAAAAGCGGGCATGACACCAATCCCTTCGCTCACAGAGCAATACGATTGGCCGGGATTTTCAATGAGTGCGTTAGAGATCTCGGCGGTTGTGAAGTCGGGCGTATTCGGCAGTCCGCCACTTCCGTCAGGACCGTGGCACATTGCACATTGGATCAAATATGTCGCCTGACCATCAAAGATCGCTTCGCTGTCATCCCACTCA
The DNA here is from genome assembly GCA_023144145.1 of Anaerolineales bacterium. Taxonomy (GTDB): domain Bacteria; phylum Chloroflexota; class Anaerolineae; order Anaerolineales; family E44-bin32; genus JAGLGG01. Next base: position 627 of record JAGLGG010000429.1, read on the forward strand.
AACTGATTTGTTTGGTCAGGTTGACAGGCTGTTTCTGACGGACCTTCTGTCGGCGTTTCACCTACAGAGGAAGCAACCCCAATTTCTTGAGGTAGGGTTGGGTCATACGAGAAGGTGCGCAAGTAATTGATCACTGCCCAGCGGTCATCCTGAGTCAATAATGATTGCATGGCGGGCATTGAGCCGCGACCTTGTGTCACAGTCAGGTAAAGATCACGTGGGGCTAATTGATCCATCTGTCGAAGGTCGGTAAAATTGGCGGATCCTAATAATTCGCCAGATCCGTCTTCTCCGTGACAAGATGCACAACTTTTGGCGTAAACCTCATCACCGTGTTCAAGGATGCTGGCAGTAGTTGAGTGCCTCCACACGTAGAACACGACGTCCCAACGTTCATCTGAAGTAAGGGTATCGTTGTAACCAGGCATGTCTCCGCGACCTTCAGTAACAGCTGCGTAAAAATTAGCGGGTGTTTCGCCACGCATGTAATCCACGTCTTGAAAATTGCGAGAGCCAGGCACGGCCCCCGAACCATCCTCACCATGACAATCCACGCAATTTTCTATGTAAATGCTTTGTCCTTCATTGGACGATGGTGGTCGAACGGGATAACTCAAAATTGCGAACGAAGGGGCTTGGGTGGGTTTGGTGATGTCAGGAACATCCGTAACCGGAATCAGCGTAGGGATTGGGGTTGGTCCGGTCGGAAGATTTGCCGGTGGGGCACAGGCTGATACGCCGTAGAAAATAATCAGAGTAAAAATTGCCCCCAAGATCCAGTTTCGTTTTACCATACTGGCTGTCTCCTACTCACCACTTGTTGAAAGGGTTCGGGTGAAATTGATCACATCCCATCGCTCTCGAGAGGTGAGGTTTTCCACTAGGGAAGGCATTTCGCCAAATCCTTGCTGGATTACCAGATATACAGATCCGTCGAACTCCGCAGCAGTTTTTGAGCCTCCCAGATCTTCAGGCGTTCGGGAAAAATACTGAGCCAATGGTCCGTCGCCGTGTCCACTATCCCCATGGCAGAGTGCGCAGTGAATCCGGTATAAAATTTCTCCACGCTGGAGAGAGGTTTCATCTGAAGGAATGGGATTAACTGGAAATTCTTCTGGAATAACTGATTCTCCCTGAATGGGAATCGCA
>JAGLGG010000043.1 GCA_023144145.1 Anaerolineales bacterium
CCACCCATGGTTAATCCAGGCGACGGTCGCCTAAGAATATAATGATCAGCCCGCTCTGCTACCAGCGCATCATCAACCATCAACTGAAGGAATCCCTGCTCGCCGGGCATGAGCTTGTCCTTTCCAAGCAATCTAACCCTAGCAGTCCTCTGCGCCGAACCTATGAAAATCTTAACTTTCTGATCATGCTTAAGCGGTATTCCAATGTTATCTAAATGTCGATAATGCACGTCTATCATAGTTGTGCTTGAATATGCATTCGGATGCGAGATCACATCCCCCCTAAATATTTTTTGCACATCCACTCCGCTTATGTTTATGGCCACGCGACTTCCAGGAACAGCAGTTTCCACGCTTACTTTATGTGTTTGAAGCCCACGAATTCTCCCAGTAATTTCTCCAGGGAGTATCTCTACTTCATCCCCAACTGAAAAACTGCCTCCATTTAATGTGCCCGTTACAACTGTCCCGAATCCCGCAATAGTAAATGCCCTATCAACAGGAAGCCGTGGATTACCAATATCATCCCGAGGTTGTGAACTTGACAGAATTCGCTCTAGTTCAATCTTGAGGGAATCTATTCCCTCCATAGTTATTACAGAGACCGGCACAATGGCCGCCTCCGATAATGACGTTTTCTCTAAATACGTTTGAATGTCTTCCTTTACCAACCCGATCCACTCTTTATCATCAATTAGATCAACTTTTGTAAGCGCCACAACTCCCAGTTGTATTTCCAGCAAGTCCAATATTGCCAGATGCTCGCGCGTTTGAGGCATGATCCCTTCATCAGCAGCAATAGCTAGTAAGGCTGCATCGAAACCATTAGCGCCCGCCAACATATTTTCGATAAAGTCACTGTGTCCTGGTACATCCACAATCCCAACATCCTCACCATTTGGAAGGGTCATCCAGGCAAAGCCCAGATCGATCGTCATCTGCCTGTCCATTTCCTCCTGCAAACGATCTGGATTTATTCCTGTCAGGGCATGTACCAAGGCAGATTTTCCATGATCAACATGTCCCGCAGTACCTAACACTCTCATCCGCTAAATCCTTGTTTGACCGCTCGAAAAAAAAGATAGCTCATTTAATTTCACTCAACCTCGACTCTACTTCTGCAGCCCAATCCTGAACGAGGGTAAGCAAATCCATTACACGAGCCTGGCTATTTCCTGCTAGCTTTGACAAAGAATGCATAGAATCGGATATGTTCTCATTATTCTCACGAAGTTCATTTTGAATTTTGTCATGACTACGCTCGTGCTCTCTCCACTGCTCGTCATAATTCAACTTGAACGTATTCCATCTTTTTTGATCATCAGCCAAATACGCTGACCAATCACTCTTTAACCTATCCTCAGCTATTCTTTGAATTTCACCAATTTCAGAGATCCTGCGTTCCAATCTATCGACCATTTTGTCGAGTTCGCTCCTTGTTTGTCTCATAACTCTATAACTTTCATCATACTTGAGCATTTTTTCATTTACCTGCTCTGTTTTTTTCTGAAATTCTGCAAAAGCTTCATTCCAAGTCTTCCAGTCTTTTTCAAATCCTATAAGCCGGAGTTCTTGTTTTTCAATCCACAACTTCTGAGACTCGTTCCTCCCTGTTTCATTCGCAGCCAACTCAGTGATATTTGTTTCGAACTTCTTATAACGATCTTCAACTGCATCCAACGTTCCCCGAAGCGTGTCAACCCGTTTACGCAGATCAGTCGTTTCCACTTGAAGGTCGGCAACCCGTTTTGAATCCATTTTTCTTGCATCATCAATCATCGACAACGACCGTTTTGTTTCCTCATCAATTGCACTTATTCGATCAAAAGATTTTTGAATTTCGTCAATCTGACTATAAATTCTGATTTCTTCTTGCCGTCGAGCTTCCAGCGTAGATTTTATTTCTTCAAGAGCCTCGATCTCAATTTTTAGCTCCGAGATGTTTCTTGAAATTTCCTTATGTTCTATTCCCCGGATACTCTCATGCTGCCGATCCCGTTCTGATTGACCCTCTACCAAATCTGTCAAATGCCTGGAAAAATCCTCTCTTTGTTTTATCAAATCATCATCAAACTGCTTTATTCGTGATGTTTGAGCAGACAAGCGCGCAACCTCACTCGTAAGTTCTTTTATTTGCTTATCCTGATTCTCTATGAGATTCAGCGCGTTGGTTAGTTGCTCCTTTAACCCAACCACAAAATCAGTATTTTTGCGTCGTTGCTCATCAATCCAAGTCAATCGTTTTTCAATTTGTTCCGGCTTCACCTGCAGCCTCCCATCACGACTTAATTCATCAAGTTCACGGAGTTGCTGTGCTCAGACCTAAGATGGTTTGTGTTATCCAAGGGAATAAGACCTGTGGAAAAATACCCAGGATGATAGTTATACCAAGCCCACCCCATAAAAATGCTCGCTCAGCTAATCCCCAATCACCATCGAGATGCTCAGAATTGCGGAATCCGTGCATAAGCGTTATTTTAATGCCTGCATACCCAATAATTCCACTGCTCAGTAATATCGAAAATGAAAGCCAAATTCCCTTGTGGGCTGCTAGCTGCATCAAACTCCAGCGACTTGGAAAGCCTGCTGTCAGAGGTACTCCCGCAAGGGATAGAATCCCAACGATCATGACCACTTCTGGCAGCCAATGACTGATTTCATCTTGACCCTCACGCATGCCTTCACTATGAGAAATTTGCCTTTCGTTGATCGAGATTCCAATCGCCCAACATGAAATTCCAATCACGCGTGCCGCTAATATCCCCAATGCGATTCTAAATCCGTCAACACTGCCGAAACCAACTGCGATGAGCATTACGCCAATGTCAGAAACCATCGCATAACTTACAAGCTTAGAGACATTATTTTGAGTAAATGCCCATAGAGCGCCTACAATAGCCAAAACAGCTCCGCCATTTCTAAGGATCGATAAATTTACGTCTTCAGCCCAAATCCATGGGAAGGTATTCATAAACCTCAAAAAGAAGAAGAGCCCAGCACCTTGAAGAATAAGAACGGTAAATCCAATTGCGAAAGGCTGCGCTTCTTCAGAAGCTATCGGGATCCAAGAATGAAACGGCGGAATCGCAAGTAGCACAGAAAATCCAAAATAGAGCAACAACAATGATCTCTCGCTGACTGCTGAGGCGTCGCTCAGGATACCTCCAACATCTACCGCCCAGCCAGAAATCAGCAGTGCCATCATCCCAAAAGTGAAAAAGATCAATAGCCGTATTCCACCGGAATAGGCATTTTTCTTACGAGAGGAGAGCATTATCAGGGCTGCGATCGCAGCAATTTCTATAAATATTGCCGCAAATAAGAAAGGAACTATCATGAGAGATCCAGCAACCAATGAAAGGATCCCTAATCCAAGAGGGAGGAACATCCGAATCGGTCTTGTGACCCACGAACCTGTAAGTAGGAATCCTCCCGTGATATAGAGATACCCAATCGCACTACGATTGGCTTCACTCAGAATAAAAGAACGTCCTAATATTTCCCAATCACTGTTTATCCGGAAAGACGTGCCTAAAATTGAAATTGCAGTATTCAAAGGTACGTATAAAACGGTGAGAGCAATACCAGCAGCAAAAATTCCTGTAATTACTGACGACAGCAAATGTCGTCTTCGTAACAAGGCAACAACTGTCGCAGCCAAGAGGGTTAGCAAGAAAATGAGCAGCGACGCTCCCACTACAAATCTCCGCCACTAGCGAAATATTCTTCTACATCAAGTTCGACTATTCCGATCACAACTGCAATGCAAACATGTACTACCGCAAGCAAAGTCATTATCGCAATTGAAGATTCCAGGACGCCATACACAATCTCGAAACCATTTAATAAGCTAAACAGTCCGATGGCCACATCAGGCGGTTTTCCAAACATACTGACTTGCAGCAAGCCTAAACCGCCTAATAGGAGAGCTGCTGATAACGCCTCTGGTCGTATCCCTGGAATAGTTACGAAATTACTCCTGCCAATACCAATCGCCGATGTTGTAACCAGAAACACTGCGATCATCCTAAAAATTCTTCCTGTTAGGAGACCTTGCTCATTCTCATGATCACTCCAAATCCCCTTCTGTTTTGCTGAAATGTACATAACTAAAACAACAATAAGTCCAGTGACAATTTTGATAACAATGAGTTGGTTTGGAGTTGTTGGGTCGATAAGAATGGCGATTAAGCCATATTGAAGCGCTAGTAAGGCAAGTTTCACTCTACTATTGTCGATAATTACAGTGACACCAGCAGATATGCTTACTATAATCACGGCCAGAGGTGCAAGAAAATTCATGTTACTTCGTCCCTGCTATTCCTAATGCGACAACCACATAAAGGGCGATGACGTACACCCACAATAATCCTGCTCTGCCCTCGAATATTCTAGACGTGCCCTCGACGATCGAGGCCAACAGGCTTATGATTCTTGTCCAAATCTTACCGATCATTCGCAGTGCATTTTGAGAGATTATCGTCGGGAACGATACGTCAACCACAACTCCTTTGATCATAAAAATATAGGTTGTTACCCCAAGAATCATGCTCAATCCCAGGAAAATCCCAATTCCGCCGGGCGTGATACTTGGGATAATAAATATTCCCGATAACAAAGCAGATCCAGGCACAATGGCAGAAAACATAATAGACCGTGAATCAGATAACGTGCGAATCCCCTCCTGAAGCGAATCAGATTCCCTTCCAGATGCATAGATTAAACGAATCCCAGTCCCTACTAAAAACAGCAACACAATTCCTCCGATGAAATAGTCCTTCAGTTTAAAAACAATGCCAGCAACTTGCTCGATTACAATGCCGCCTATCGTTCCAGGAGCTCCTATCAAGCAAACCGTGATGAGCAAGATGGCAATTGGGTGTAGTCTTGGGTTTTTTTCTCGTAAAAGCATGCTTGCAAATATAAGGATGCTCATTGATCCAAATAAAGCAATTGCTCCACTTATTTCTGCTGTGTTTGCAAGTTCTATCAGTGTTCCAACACCTAATAAAACTAGGGGAAATTTTAGCGTCCGTATTACTAATGGATGGTTGTAATTTGATGAAAGGATCCCGATAACTGAAATTACCATTCCAAAACCAACAAGTACAATCGACAAATTTGGTGATATACCATAATCCAGTGCATAACTGACAAGCGCAAATCCAGACGCCATTGTGATCACTCGCATCCATAACTCGATTGTTACCCGGTCTCTAGTACTCGAACCATCGGAAACAGACCTCGTAACATGTTCAATTCTAATGAGTCCAGCAATTAACAAGAAAATGAAAATTATTTCATGCTGCAAACCAGATAAGCTGCGCGTTTCAAATGACTCTGTTGCGATCATCGCACCAGCCGCCAAAACAAGGAATACGGAGAGCATCCTGGTGTTGATCCCATGAGGCCTAGCATTTATCGACCGCGGGCTCTCGTGCTCAAAGAGATCGATCGAAAAAATAACAATCTCCCAAAGAGTCCAAGTGATGCAAAATGTTACAAGGTTTCCAGGAATTATTGTTAATAAACCAAAACCACCAATAATGCACATCACAAATAACTGCTTTGGACCATCGGAGCTTTTAGACGCATCGAAAGTAAGAATAATCACAAGCCCCAAAGTAATCAGCGATTGGACAAGTGTGATTGATAATCTGTTTAGTTCAATATTCAATCCGGAAGGAAAAATCGTTGAGGATGCCCAGTTCGAGAGTTCAAGAGTTGTTGGAGTGAATTGAGTGAGGGCATATGAAGCAATCCACCCCAGAACAAAAGAAGTCAGTGTTAGAATCCATATGTTTCGGATATGGCTTTTCTTTAAAAGCCTAATCAGCACTGCGAAAAGGAAGAAAATGATTATTGGAAGCGCAGCCAATGCTGCTCCTTATTCGTATGTTTCCGATTCAAGCCATAGGATACCATGCTTGAATTTTTTTCATGTTTGCGCTCGCGATCACCAGGGCTTCTGACACTGACTTTCAGTCTAATTATGTTTGTCGATGTTTTCCGGCAATTTACACAAAATTTCTAAACGTGATCGGAATTCGTGTTGTGGAGAAAATATGACCGGGATTATTCAATATCTGTTTCGAAAACCAAGTTCCGACGAGCCACTGGTCAGGGAAAGCAAGCTTGACCTGGTCGAAAATCAAGGGATTATGGGTGACAAATCTTTTGGCAGGCGGAAACGACAAGTTCTCCTCGTTGAAGAGGAGATCATCCATAAGTACGGACTAAAACCAGGTGATCTAAAAGAGAACATCGTTACCTCGAATTTGCGTCTTTCTCAACTTGACATCGGAACACAATTAATAATTGGCGATGTGACTCTCGAGGTTACTGGAGATTGCGCGCCTTGCTCATACATGGAGGAGCTTCAAGAGGGTTTGTTTGAGAAAATCAAGGGGAATCGCGGGGTTCTAGCAATTGTACGAAAAGGAACAGAAATTAAAGTTGGTGATCAAATAGAAGTATTGATTGAGGAAAATTAATCACCCAACTCTAAGGCCAATGGGGATCAACCTGAATAAATATCACATGCTATAATGCCTAGCATTTGACCATGCTGAGTGAAGAATTCTTTGTCCTTTTCCATGAAAGCCATGGCTTTCTATTCGCTGTCAGCTTTTATCCTATTTCAACTTAATTATTCAGGCGGATTGAGCCAAATTCCTTTTGTAATTGTAATTATCCCTATCGGAGTGAAGAGATGTCATCCATTAAAGCTGTAAAGGGCACAAGAGATTTTTACCCCGACTCGATGGCCTTCCGAAATTGGCTTTATGCAGCAATTAGAAATGTTTCTGAAACATTTGGTTATCAGGAGTTTGAAGCTCCGTTGATTGAGCGACTTGAGCTTTATGCCGCCAAATCAGGGGAAGAACTAGTAAAGGAGCAGTCCTTCGTTTTCAAAGATCGAGGGGGAGATATGGTTGTCCTGAGGCCTGAGCTCACCCCCTCACTTGCACGGATGATCGCCTCTCGTAGTCGAGAGCTCACGCGTCCTATTCGGTGGTGGTCATTTGGCCCATTTTGGCGATATGAGCGACCCCAACGCGGACGAAGCAGAGAATTCTTCCAGTGGAACATCGACCTACTTGGTGTTGTTTCCCCACAAGCGGATGCCGAAATTGTGGCTGTCATTGCCACATTCTTTAAATCACTGGGATTGTCTCCTACGCAGGTGAGAATTGGTGTGAATAATCGTCGATTTGCTGAATCTCAATTGGAGTCACTCGGCATCCCCAACTCAGCAAACACCGACATCTTCCGATTAATCGACAGAAAAGAAAAAATGGACGAGGTTGCATGGTTCGAATACGGAAGAAAATTAAACGTCAGCCAAACCCATTTGGATGGCATCCAAGGCAAGCTGAAGGAAAAGGATGTCTGGAAGAATTCTCCCGAGCTCGTAGAATTCTTCACCGCCTGCGAAGCCCTTGATATCAAGGAGTATGTTGACTTCGAGCCGACTGTAATACGCGGCTTGGATTATTACACCGGGACCGTTTTTGAAGCTCGTGACGCGGATGGTTCCGAACGGGCGATTTTAGGGGGTGGCCGCTATGATAATCTCGTGGGCGATGTTGGTGGCGAACCAATTTCAGGCGTCGGTTTTGCTATGGGTGATGTGGTAATCAAGCTTGTTCTCGAGAAATATGGACACATCCCTGAGCTAAAACCAAGCCCGGTCGATATCCTTGTCACAACCTTTGATGAAAGCCTGCAAGAAAATGCTCTCACACTAGCCACCGAGATCCGCAATTCTAGCTTCAAAGTTGAGTGGTATCCACAAGCATCTCGTTTGTCCCGCCAACTAAAGTACGCAGATAAACAAGGGATTCCTATCGTAATCATTCTCGGACCGGAGGAGGTCGAGGCATCCTGCGTGACGATTAAAGATCTGCGTGGGAGAACACAAGAGAAGGTGCCCAAAGATAAATTATTCAAGTACCTCGAGCGATTGCTTGAGCAGCAAAATGGTTAATGATAGAATGCTCTCGCATTCTGATTCGTGGTGGCTGTAGCTCAATGGGCAGAGCTCCGCACTGTGGATGCGGCGGTTGGGGGTTCGAATCCCCTCAGCCACCCTGAGCCATAAGAATTACTCCACACAACTCTATGAAGTTTTTCCGTTGAAGCAAAATACGGGCACAAATGTGTGCCCGTATTACTTTTGAATTCTTGATAGCCTAATTTATAGAGAACTCCACGCCCGCTAGTAAACCATCTACCAACTCTCTCAGAATTGATTCAGGCAACGCCCCTACTTGCTCTCGAATAACTTCACCATCTCTAATGAACAGCATAGTTGGAATTCCCTGAACGCCATATTTCATAGCCCATTCAGAGTTTTCATCCGTGTTCACCTTAGCTACGATCAACTCACCATCGAACTCTTCGGCAATTCGATCAAGAATTGG
>JAGLGG010000430.1 GCA_023144145.1 Anaerolineales bacterium
CTACGGAATTAGAGATCGAATTGTGTGAGCGGATCACCAAAATGTGCAACGTGGATAAGGTGCGTTTGACGAACACAGGCACAGAAGCCACAATGCACGCGTTAAGGATCGCTCGGGCGCATACAGGTCGCGAAAAGTTCATCAAATTTGAGGGGCAGTATCATGGGATGGCGGATTATTTCATGTACAGCACAGCATCCTCTGGCCTAGGCTCAATAGGGTCAAAGCGAAGCCCGATAAATTCCCCCAATACCTCTGGGATACCAAAGGCAATCAACCAGTATGTCATCAACCTGCCGTATAACGATTTTGAGCGGTTGGAAGAAACAATTGAAGCAAAATGGGGCGATATCGCGGCTATTTTCGTTGAACCGATGCTCGGAAATTCGGCGGGGATCATGCCAAAACCCGGCTTCCATGAGAAAATGCGGGAGCTATGTGATAAATATGGGATCGTGCTGGTATTCGATGAAGTAAAAACCGGATTTAGGATCGCGAACGGCGGCGCTCAAGAATATTTCAAGATTCAAGCCGATCTCGTGACTTACGCAAAAGCAATGGGCAATGGATTTCCAATCGCTGCCATAGCTGGAAAAGAAGAAGTCATGATGACAATTCAACCTGGGCAGATGGCGCACGGTGGGACGTATTCCGGGAACGCTGTAGGCGCTGCGGCTGGGATTGCTACCCTGGAATTAATGGAAAATGAACCCGTCATTGAAACGATCAACAAACGAGGAACCGCACTGATGAATGGAATTGGTGAGGTTTTAACGGAAGCGGGGATTCCGCATGTGGTGACCGGAGTTCCTAGCATGTTTGGACTATTTCTAGGCAGCGACCAAACACCCCACGATTTCAGGGATTATTTGAATGGGGATGGAGAAATGTACGAAGTAATTGCGACAGAGTTGATCAAACGCGGTGTACAGCCAGATGGTGATGGACGCGAGCCTTGGTTCCTGTGCTATGCTTTAAGTGACGAGGATGTGAACGAAACCCTAAATGTATTCAATGAAGCAGTTAAGGCTGCAAAAGGGTAATTTACAGATCACGCTTATTTATTCTAAGGTAAATAATTGGAGAAATCAATGAAACCTGATGAAAATAAATTAACCTCTCAAGAAATCGTGCAATTAAGTAGAGAGAACACTTTCTTCTCCTGGTCAGTTCAATCCGAGGTCAACCCGATCCCAATAGATCGGGCTGAAGGAGTTTATTTTTGGGACGCGGACGGGAAGCGTTACATTGATTTCTCCTCACAGTTAATGAACGTGAACATCGGCCACCAACACCCCAAAGTAATTGAAGCAATCAAAGAACAAGCGGATAAGTTGTGTTATGCCCACCCGGGTTTTGCGACTGAGCCGCGAGGGCGCCTGGGAGAACTCTTAGCAGAGGTGACTCCAGGAGACCTGAAAAAAACCTTCTTTTGTTTAGGCGGCGCAGAGGCAAATGAGAATGCGATCAAGATGGCCCGATTATTCACTGGCCGTAATAAGATCCTCGCTCAATACATCTCTTATCACGGCGCCACCCACGGGGCAATTGCCTTAACCGGGGATAACCGCCGCTGGCCTGTTGAGCCTACGATGCCAGGGGTTGTGCATGTCCTCAATCCTTACTGCTACCGGTGTCCATTTGGTTGGACACGGGACACATGCCACCGAGAATGCATCGA
>JAGLGG010000431.1 GCA_023144145.1 Anaerolineales bacterium
TGCGTGATGGCGATGTGTTCACCTTCACCTTCACTGAGGCTGGCACATTTCCGTATTTTTGTACATTCCACGGCGGCCCGGGCGGCCAGGGGATGTCTGGAACCGTGATCGTTACCGGAGGATAAGGGCGCCACATCGATATTCTCCTCCTCATTTCGTTACGAGCACCTCCTGAAAAGTGTATTGATCAACCCTCTCAGGAGGTGCTCAACCATTCTCAATCTAAATCCTAGCAACACTTTATAAAGAAACTGGTGTATAAATCAGCCTCCCATTAGAACATAAACCTGATCTATCCCTAATGTTCAGGTTAGGCAATTCAACCAACGAGGCAAAATGAACCCCGAGCAAATCGAACAGCGAGGACGCCAAGCCATCAACTTAGGATTAGGAACCAATGTGTTACTCGCCTCTCTCAAGACAGCTGTAGGCGTTTTCGGTCATAGCCCAGCGTTACTGGCTGAAGGGATCAATTCAACTTCCGACATCGCTTATTATCTTGTAGTCAGCGTCTTCATGCGCATCTCTCGCAAACCCCCCGACCAGGAACACCCTTTTGGTCACGGGCAATTGGAAAGCATCGCTGCCCTCGTCGTTGGGTCATTCGTAATAACAACGGGCATCGCTGTTTTTTGGAACGCAGTGAATAACGTATATGACATAGTCATTGGAGTGAGCGATTTCTCAGGTGCAACCTTTGGCGCCCTATTGGTAGCATTATTCACTGTCCTTTTAAAAATAGGGCTGACAGTGGTTACTCAACGTCTCGGGGACCAAACTGGCAGCGCTACCATCAAGGCTTTAGCGCATGACCATAGGAATGATTTTCTCTCTGCCTCTGCTGCTACGGTCGGCATTTATATGGGGAGGTTAGGACACTTGTGGGTTGATCCACTTGCTGGAGCCATCGTTGCGCTGCTAATCTTGATAACCGGCATTCAAATCCTGCGCGACGCCTCAGTGACGATCATGGAAACCGTTCCAAGTGACGAATTTACGCAACGGATTCAATATCTACTCGCTTTTGTGCCCGGCGTAATCGCGGTGGAGGAGATCCACGCCCGTCGGCTAGGCCCATATCTGACGCTCAACCTCACGTTATCCATTGATGGCAACCTAACCGTCAATCGTGGTGATGAGATTGCTACCATGGCGGAGAAAAAGCTCTACGAAAACATCGACTTCCTCCGTTACGTTCACATCCATTATCATCCCGCTCGGCCGGCCTAGAGAAGAATTTCCTCAGCTAAGTTTCATCAGGATCGCACCAACAAGGTATATTTGACCTCCAATGTGAAGATATTCACCTCCCGTATGTGACTTTTTCCCCCTCGACAAAAGTGGTATTTGCTCTAAAATGCTATTGCGAAGCATTTGCAAATAGGTGAAAAGATGGATAAGAACTCCACTCCCTTAATAACTCTGAATCAATCGCTCCATGCGAGCGGTCGACGGATGACATCACAAAGGGCACTTGTACTTAAAATTTTGGAAGAGAGCACTGAACATTTAGACGCCGAAACCATTTGGGAACGAGCGAAAGCCCAGGACGAACGAATAAACCTCGCGACGATCTACCGCACACTTATTGTGCTTAAAGAGATGAGAATGGTGGACCTTCGGTATTTTGCACGTGATCACAAGCGTGAAATATATGAACCCACAAGTAAACCAGAACACTATCACTTCACCTGTACAAAATGTGGAAACATTACTGAATTCTCCACAAATCGGATCAATCGGATGCGTTCACAATTGCAGAATGAGATCGGCGTCGTCCTGACGCACACGTGTGTGTGTTTAGAAGGATATTGCCATCGTTGCGCTGAAAAAAATACGCATAACACGGAGTAGATATGGTACCTAGTTATTTGATTGGTTTGAGAGAAGGATTAGAAGCAGCCTTGATCGTCGGCTTAACTCTCAGTGTATTGACCAAAATGAAAAAACCGGAATATCGGCCAGCCGTCTGGTGGGGGGTTGCTGCCGCGATCATCATTAGTATTGCGATTGCTGTGGTGATTCAACTTGTTGGAGCTAGCTTAGAAGGGAGGGCAGAGGAAATCTTTGAGGGGGCGATGATGATATTCGCTGCCGCTGTCCTGACGTGGATGATCTTTTGGATGCAGCGCATGAGCCGTCGCATCCAACAGGGTCTCGAAAGTGACGTACGTGCAGCAGCAACACAAGGGCAAAATATGGGCCTGTTCGGTATTGCCTTCTTTGCCGTGTTGCGCGAGGGGATTGAAACAGCGCTATTCTTAACCGCAGCAGCCATGAACGCCTCGACTCGAGAGACACTGATCGGTGGTTTGGCAGGCATTGTCTCGGCTGTCGTCCTCGGATGGGGCCTGTTTGCCAGCACAATCCGACTTGATGTACGCCGCTTTTTTCAGCTCTCCAGCGCATTGCTGATCCTCTTCGCCGCAGGCCTTTTCGCTCATGGGATTCATGAGTTCAACGAGGCTGGGTTGATTCCTGCGGTGATCAATCCCCTGTGGGACATCAACCACATCCTCGATGAGAAATCAACCTTGGGCAGCATCCTCAA
>JAGLGG010000432.1 GCA_023144145.1 Anaerolineales bacterium
CCACACGCGCACCGCGAAACTCCGGGAAGGTGGAAGTAATTATTGCTCTCGCAGTCTCTATCGTTAGAGTCTCTTCGTTGAAAATCAATGCACGATCCTTGGCGGCTAACGGCCTCGAGGCTCATCTGCGGCGGCGATCAATAACCAATACTGTCTCTTGCATGCATAATGGCGTGGCCTCAAATTTTGCATTTCAGTCCAAGAATGACGAAGTCATTCTTTAAGGTGAAGAGTTCTTTTCTTCACCCAGATGCCAGCGAGTTGTTAGCCATTCGAGTTACTCGATTCGAAGCTCCTCTTCAACTCGTTCAGCCAAATAAACCTTCAGAAGTGACTGATATGGGACATCTAACTTATTGGCTAAGTACCTGAGATCTTCCAATAGGGTTTCAGGTAACCGAACAGAAATGGTTTTTGTCGATGGTTTGAGGCGTGGGAATACCACTCGCTTTCCCTTACTCCAATTTATATACTCAACCGAATCCTCACGGACCCAGAAGTCTCGCTCCCTTTCTTCGTTATCAAAGCTAGGAATTATCTTCTTTTTCGACATCTTGATAAATTCTCCGCTCTTTCCGACTCATGTTCCTGGCAGTGATTACACGTATCAATTCATCTCGAATAGTAAAGACCAAAAACAAGGCTCTTCCTGCATCCGTTTCACCCAATACGTAATATCTTGCTTCCTCCTGAGAATGGACAATATCTTCGCCTGCCACAACAGGTTGATTGAAAAAGATCTTCTCACATTCAGCATGACTAACTTGATGCTTTTCCCAGATCTTCTCAGTATTCCACTCGTCCCAATCAAAACCCTTAGCTTGGGTAAAATCATCCAATGAAACTACCCCATATAATGTATATGTCCATTATATACATTTCCACACATTAATCAAGAAGGAAATCTCGGATGGCTAACGGCCTCGAGGCTCATGTCGCAATTCTTCGAATTGCTTACGGCAGAATGACTTTGTCATTCTGCAACAAGAACATGCGGCGGATATCTCTTGCTACGAGTGCAGAATGCCGAAGGCATTCCTGCCAAGCTAACTGGCAAAGCCAGTTAGCCCAGATGCAGTGAGTTGTTAGCCTGCACAAAGAATAGCTTCTCTAAAGACCGCGAACGTATAGGAAGTCAGCTCCCTCTTGATAGGCTCCTGTCGGATCCCACCCCGCGAGCACAATAATCCCACGATCTTCAAGTTCTCCCATAAGATCCTTCTGAATAGTTTTTATTCCAATATATAAAGGATTTGACAATGTTTTCCTAGCCATTGATACAGTGATTTGGCAATCACGTGCTTGGATGGATGGTTTATCACCAGATGCATAGAATACAAGCTTCCCCCCTTTAACATCTGGAGGAAGAGGAATGATATGATCGATATCCTTACCGGACTCTTTTGGCTTGGCAGTGTATTCAGGAAGGATCGAAAAATCATCAAATTCGACTGTTGCAATGTGCTCACCCCTAAAATTCGACAGAGGTGCTGTTTGTAAGGGGCCAACTCGGTTTTTGCCCGATATTGCATGAACTTGGCCAGATTCGTGTATCGATATCTTGGGAACATCTGTGGATGATGGATCATCACGAAAGTGAACCTTTTCCTCAAATTTCTTCTCCGGCATTGATCTACTTCCAAGATAATACTGATCATTTGGAGCATAAGGGAAGATGTAGAGACTAGAATCCTTGTTACTAAAGGAGAGTTTGCATAAACGGAGTAGCTTACCGGGGGTATCCAATAGTAATCTAACGCTTCTAATATTTTTCATAGTATTTGGCTCTGGCTAACGGCCTCGAGCTCATCTGCGATGGGCCTCAACTGGTTCACACTTTCAATGAATTCAAAGTTACTCTTGCAAAGACACACCACACTACCGTGTAATCGTCAGATGCAGCGAGAGTTTGTGT
>JAGLGG010000433.1 GCA_023144145.1 Anaerolineales bacterium
AGAGCCGATGCACTCCAGATGCCTATATGGTAAATGTGACGTCAGGCTGGCTCAGCAACCCTGAGTTCCTGCGCTCGGACGTCTCTACGACTCTTTGGTCGGAATAATAAATCAAAACAGCCCGGGCTCCCACGCCCGGGCTGCTATCCGATATCAATTGCATCGTTCAACTTCAGAACACTACATTCTCCCGTTGATTTTTGTGAGACGCCTCTGCATTGCGCTAATCATCTCTGGATCAATTTGCTCTGGTTCGGGTTGAAGCATATTCTGAACCCATTCGATCGGACTATTTTCCAGGAGGCGTCCTAACTCATCTTTCATTATCAGCTTCGCCTTATCCAGCATCAACATAAAGGAGAATCCTTCTTCGGGATAGTCATCGATTGGCTTCCTAATGACATTTTTGAACCTCACCCGAGATGTTTCGGTTGATTGCGGATTTCCGGTCGATATTGCCATCTCCGATTGCAATTCTTTAACTACTTCGCTCATTTGTCTAATCAGGATGATGGTCCTCTGATTCCCTTCACCATCAACAATCGGTTTAATGATCATTTGTGCGTTATGTTGCTTAACTTCTATCTGTTTGGTCTCCGTGATGTTTGTATTGGCGAGAGACTGGATGAAACGAGAAATAGGTTTATCAGGTGTTTTCGCTTCCAGGACCAGCCAATCACGAGCAGTGCGGTTGCAACTTAAAATATGTCCTTGCTTGTTGAGTTCAATGACCCCATCCGCAAGTTCGGAGAAAACATCCTCCAGTCGTTGCTCACGTTCCTTTCTATGGGCTTTCCCTCTCCTTGCAAGTGAAGCAATAGGTGATATCGAACTCGCTTTTGGTGTGGGCAAAATGGTCTTTGACGTGGTCGTCTCTGATAGCCAACTTGATGGGCTCCCTTCTAAAACAGGCTTTTGCTGAGTACTGAAATCTCCACCATGCATCGCAGCTGTATAGAATTCATTTGTGCCGCCTGGCTTTCGCTTCGGAGCTCCATTTCGTTTTAGACCTTCATGCAAGGCTGCGTCGAACATCTTAATATCTTCTAAGGGACGCAGAAGGTATTGGTATGCACCTTCCTTTAACGCCTGTTCAGCCCAATCCTGAGTTCCTGAAAATGCAATCATCAGAACTGGAACCTCCGGATGGATCTCTTTGGCAATGGCAAGGATTTCCAATCCATTGTGTATGGGCATACCCACTTCTAGAACGATAAGGTCGTATCGTTCAATTTCAATTAACTCAATGGCCGTGTTCCCAACTTCAGCAAAATCGACGGTCATATCCATCTGCAATGTACGATCAGCGAGTTGATCAAGAAATGTGCGATCATGATCAGCGATTAGGATTCTGGGCTTTCTCCTTGAGACCATGGTTTCCTTCCCTTATAAATTGGTTTTCGGCGCCCAAGATTAGGGCTTATGTGCAACTTTGCGGTGCTCTCGGAAGATCACTCCGCAGGGTCATAGCTCGCATCTGTGAAGAGTTGGGCTCCTGTCAGTAGAAGTGTTATCCAAAGGGGTAGGCTAGGTCAATGGACTAAAGGTCCCCCGGTACTCCAGTACGGGGTGGCTGCTCTAACTAAATTCGAGGGATGAAACTAAGCATGAGACAATTCAAGGATCTTAACTTCTAGCCATTCATTATGTTTTGTGAGTGTGGTTCCAAAGTGGAATCCTTTGAGGGGGGAGGCAACCGCAAATTGATTATCAATCCATAGGACAAAGCCGAGAGGTCCGTCAGGTGGATCCTGCGTATTGAGTACAACTACATCATCAACCGTAAATATTGCAGCCTGTTTGCTCCATTCGATTGAGTAAGTGTGCCAGTCTAGCATTGACACATCAAGAATCGCTTCAGC
>JAGLGG010000434.1 GCA_023144145.1 Anaerolineales bacterium
TCGTGGGTGACAGGCAGTGGACCTTTATGCCATCGACTTCACCCTGCCCACCAAAACCCTCCGCCGGATAGATCCAATCCTCCCCATTTTGCATTCGGTATACGCCGTTACCCTCATCATCGAAGTTTACCGCGTGGACGTCAACTTCGAGTCCTAAGCCATCAGCGAGCACGAATGAATTCGGAGGTGAACCTTCTTTGACCGCGAACCCCTTCCGCCCCAATATCTCCTGAAGCTCCGACACATCTGTGACGCGCACAATAATGTCGACGTCATTGTGCCGTCGAGTTTGCCTTTTGAGCAGTGCATCTACACCCCATCCACCGTCGAGCCATACGTCGATCGAGGCTTCGCTCAGCAAATGGAGCAAATCTACCAAATCGGTGGATGTCATTATCGGTTCTATTAGCATGAGCAAATTCTCAGATTTTTCTAGAGCTGCGATTTGTAGTACAACACTTTGAGAGCCCTACTGACAGAAGCCGCGTAGGCAGACGCATGTCCCTCGTTTTCTAAGATATGGGAATGCAAATTTAACTGTGGATACGCTCGTGACCGTAAATGATCCACCATTCGTTGTACTCGCTCTTGCACCTCCGTCTCAAGAGATCCCGCTGTAATACAAAGCTCAGCCTCTAGGTTATTATGATCAGCAGCATATTGCTCTTCATACTCGAATAACTGATCCCATATTGTAGGGCTCCCAGCAAAGTAACGTTTAAAAACCTCCGGAGCATGAAAAAGTGCGTACAGCGTAAACAATCCCCCATAAGAGTAACCTGCTAGTCCTCTATCTGTGGTGGAGGCGCGATAATTCGCCTCGATGTATGGAATGATCTCTTCACGAAGCGATTTAAGGAAAGAAGAGGCACCTCCGGTCTGAACTCCAGGGTCCTTACCTCCTAGAAGAGGAGACAGCCTTTCATTCCAATACTTATTTGTCTCCTCTCTTCGCTCCGGGGTCAGATAGCGAGTCCTCAACACTGCCCACTCCCCCAAACCTCTTATGCGATCGCTATCGACTTTGTAGCCAATCCCGACAACTATGATTTCATCAGCCTTTGTCCCAGGTGTCTCATAAATCAAAGACATGGTGGAATACAAAGGAAATGCACGGTTCGCATCCAGGCAAAACAAAACCGGGAATTTCGTGTCACTACTATCGTAGCTCCAGGGCAATTTGATATGTAGCTGGTATTCCTGGTCTAGTATGTCCGAATGTAGGGATTGCAATTCAACGCCTGGTTGAATGATCGTTGCACCCTCCATATCAAATACCTCCGTCTCGAATTGATTGTATTGCTCGCAATATCACGGGCTCTATAACGGCCGTAAACTCAGAAGAACACAAAATACCTGGCGACCTGTTCCATGTAGCTCTTGAACGCATCACCATATTGATCCAAACATGCTTTCTCTTCTGTGAGGATTCGCATATGCCCAAGAACTATTCCAATTGAAATGAGCAGCGTAGCTATCCACGAACCTATGGCAATACTGATACCAAGGAATGACAGGAACAAAGTCACGTGCTGGGGATTACGCGAGATTTTGTAGAGCCCTTTCGTGACTGGA
The DNA here is from genome assembly GCA_023144145.1 of Anaerolineales bacterium. Lineage (GTDB taxonomy): Bacteria > Chloroflexota > Anaerolineae > Anaerolineales > E44-bin32 > JAGLGG01. The sequence goes on from JAGLGG010000434.1 coordinate 1,576, forward strand.
CGATCGAGTGGCGTATCCCTGTAGTTGAACAAGGCAATAACGAAACAAATCAGACCGAGCGCGTAAATCAAGCCACCGATAATGAAAACTGGACTGCCCTCTTTCAATGGAGTAAAGATTGCGAGAAGGAACCAGGAAAATATAAAGATGAGTCCGAATGCACGCATTATTCTCATACCCCTGGTCCAACCAGACCTTTCATACAGCCTCGATACTACATCCTTTGGAAAGATCGCCAGGAGGATTCCAAAAACCGCGTAGAACAGGACAAGTGGCAGCCACCCATTGAACAGCCCAATCTTCAACTCTGGAAAGAATTCCATGGTCACAACTCAACCATAATAAACAGGATTGCTAATCGGCCTCGGCCAACGGATTTACCACCCGGCCGAGGAACAATATACTGGCTGTATTATTATCGCGAATCAAGAAAACGAAGGGGTGATCGGCCCGAAAAGTCGGCACAGGTGGCGGTATGCTCCTGGCCATGACCACTGCCGTTGCTGCCGCCGCTTCGGTACCTTCCTCATTCACATCGATAAACGCCTGATGAATGACCTCACTTATGAACAGGCTCTTGCTTCCATCCATGCCAGAGAAATCGGCGTTGCTTCCAAAGGCATCGGTCATTCCCATCGATGCGAGCGTTCCGCCCAGCATGATTTTCCCACTCATCTTGAATACGGGTAGTGCAACAAAAACTTCTCTCTCCCAGAGATCACTCGTCCACTTCTCCAGATTCTCTGCAGTCAGGGCGTTCTCAAGTTCTGCCAGGCCGTCAACTTTTCTAGGGAGAACCACAAACATTGACAAATCACCCCCAACGTATGGGAGTTCAAGCACTTGCACACTTTCGCTTTCCGCATACCTGAAATCCTGCTGCTGGGTCATCATGGGAACTTCGATCCCCTCAGCTGGCCTCATCCAAAATGTCGCACCTTTCGTCAAACTCGGATCAAACTGCCTTGCCCAGTTGCCCTTGAAATAGATAGCGTTGACTAGAACCAGAGTCGTCAGAGCATCGATAAGCCCAGGAGGGATCAAGTCTTTGATCTTATCCTCCGTTTTCTTTTCGACCCACGTGTTGATCTTCTTGCGTGCCGCTTCAGTTTGCGCGTAGTTAACTGGGGAAATTAACACTCCATAATTCTCTTTCACCAGGGAGATAAACCCTTCGAGGAAGGCATAGTCAATCTGAGGCCAAAGCGAATGGGCGACAGCCAATTTGATATTCCCTCGCTCTTGTACAGCCTTCAGTCTGGACTCCAGGGAGGCAAATGCAGGATGAAGCTGTTCCTGATCCAAAGAGAAATGGAGAGTCTGAGCCATCTGACTTTCGGTATTCCCACGAGCCCCAGCGTAGGTCATGGCAAGCGCGGTGGAGATGCTGTGTGGGGAGAAAAACAGATTCCCTTCATCTTCCCTGAGCTTCCTATAGAGGTCAAATGCGAATGCTGTGTTTCCTCCGACAATAACCTCAACGTCCGTTTCACTCATTTTTCTCGTCATCCTACACCCACTAACTCTCCACTCTCAGGGCTCCCTAGCGAGCTCGATGCTCATGGGAGCTGTCCCAAAAGGTTATCCCTCATCTGTTAAAATCTCATCGATAGGATTTTCTTCGACTGATGGTAATTAATTCCCAGGTGTAGGGGCGACTGGCCAGTCGCCC
>JAGLGG010000435.1 GCA_023144145.1 Anaerolineales bacterium
CTCAAGGCGATGATCCCAATCATTTTGCGCCAGAATACTTTGGCAAAGGGATCAGCTGGCAGCTGCCAGATTTAGAAGCCTCCGAATTCGCGTATGAAATGGCACGCCAGGCATATGATCGGGCTGGTCGCAGGATCCTCGATGCAACGATTGGTGGCAACCTGAATGTATTCCCGAAGGTGGATTACCTCAAACTATTCAATCCGTGCATGGACCTCGATAAATGACGCAATCGAGGGTGGAACCGCTTGTTTCAATTATCACGCCTTCCTTTAATCAGGCTGAGTTCATTGAACAGACACTCCAATCTGTGCTGCAACAAGACTACGCGCCAATTGAGTACCTCGTCATCGATGGAGGCTCTACAGATGGGAGTATACGTGTCATTGAGAAGTACTCCGATCGTCTCGCCTACTGGGTTTCCGAACCTGATCAGGGGCAGGTGGATGCGATCAACAAGGGATTACGCAGGGCGACTGGAGAAATTGTAGCCTGGATTAACTCCGATGATATGTACGTTGCAGGTGCGATCAGCGAAGCAGTAGCTGCCTTACAAGCGCATCAAGACGTGGGGATGGTCTACGGCGATGGCATCATGGTTGATGGAAACAACAAACTCCTCGACCTTCATGCTTACCGCACCTATGATGTTCTAGACCTGCTTTGTTTTGATGTTTTATTGCAACCTACAGTTTTCATGCGACGTGAGGTGTTGGATAAAGTTGGTTTGTTAAGCGATCAATACCACATGGTGCTTGATCATGATTTATGGATTCGGATCGCTTCTGAAGGACCCATTCTCCATATACCATCATTTTGGGCAGTGGAAAGAACGCACGAAGGAGCTAAAACTGTTGCAATGACGGGGACCTTTATCGAAGAGGCACGTGAATTGATCCGTCGGGCAGAAGAGTCGTCCGTATTGGGTGATCTCATCCGGGCCAATGAGCGTAAAGTACGAGCAAGTTACCATGCTTTCGCTGCCAGACGGATGATCGATGGCGGTGAACATAGAAAGGCAACATCAGAAATTTTCAATGCATCCATTACAGATCCACGTATTGGCTTGCGGTATTGGTACAAGGCAGTTCAAGCTTCTCTAAGTGCTGTCGGGTTAGAGCGCTTCTTCCTTGGTTACAGAAAATTACGCAGAAGGCTCCAACATGGAGATAGGCACATGGTAATGACGGAGCGCGGTCCTGAATTGACTGGGTAAGTTTTCAACGCAGGTCAGATTGTAAGAAAAACTTCAAGCACCTGAAGTCAGGTCAACAGTATCAAATAATCTAAGTACCAAATTGTGATCTAAAAAGGCAGGCATGGCACATAATCCACTTGTTTCCATCGTCACACCCTCTTTCAACCAAGCTCCATTTTTGGAAGCGACGATCCAATCGGTTCTGGATCAGGACTACCCAAGCATTGAGTACATCGTCATCGATGGAGGCTCAACAGATGGGTGTTTGAATATTCTCGAGAAATATTCTGATCGATTGGATTATTGGATTTCAGAGCCGGATGCTGGACAGACGGACGCTATCAACAAGGGCTTTAACATGGCCAAGGGTGAAATTTTCGCCTGGCTGAACTCAGATGACGTATACAAACCTGGCGCCATTGCAGAAGCTGTTGAGTATTTGATGCGTAATCCAGATGTTGGAATGGTATATGGGGATGCCGACTTTATCGACGACAAAGGGGAGTGGATTGGCAAGTTTCCGGCGGCGCCGACGGATTATGTTCGATTGCGTCAAGGATACGTACACATACCCCAACAATCGACTTTCTTTCGCAGTCGACTGTGGAAATTGGTAGGACCATTGGATCCTTCCTTCTTTTTCGCCATGGATTATGATCTGTGGGTACGCTTGGCGGCACTTACCCCTATACACTATGTGCAAAAAACTTGGGCTGCATTCAGACTACATGGTGAGGCAAAGAGCATGGCTTCTGCAGATCGTTGTTGGCCCGAAATGATCAGGGTCCATGAAAGATTAGGCGGAAAGAAGTTATCCGTAATCTATGCAAAATACGTTATTCGCCGAATTTTGGAGCCGGTTCTCCCATACCGACTATATGCCAGGCTTTGGCTGCAACGATGGGCGATGGGTAGGGAGAGGTAAATTTAATTTAATTGCCATCCAGGTAATGCACAAAAACACAAGCCAGTGATATGAATAGTGAGAAACTGAAGTAACTTAGTTTAAGAGACAATGACAATTTGCGATTGTAAGTATAATCAGGGCTGATGATCAAATGATCCTAGAAGGATTCTAAGATGACGCATATTCCAAATGACAATGAAAATTCGAGAAATGATTCAAAACAGACTCAACCCGAAATTTCTAGAGTTCTCATCCTAGGCGCCGTGCTTCTCATATTGATCACGCTCATTTCAATAGCAATTGTCGTAGGGTTAAGAGCCTCCAAAGAGTCAGATACACCATCGTCACTTGAATTAGAGCAAGAATTTAACAGGTTACAAGCCACGGCGACGGCGGCATGTGCACAATTTATAAGTGACCAACCTGGCACACCGTGCCCCCCAATGACAGACCCAAATTTCTCGGCGGCAGCGACGCAAGCTTGTTTTGATTACGTTAATCTGTTCCCAGGAACTCCGTGCCCCAAATAAATATCACTAATGGGCATTTTCAATTTGTCCAGTTTTTCATTGTTGGGATGATGGATTGAACGAGTTAAGGGATAAGAGCGAGAAGCAAAATCAGGGGGACCACAAATCTCCATTAAACACATCAGTCCATCTCCACTTCTTAGCAGCAACTCTTATTTTTGTTGTCCTTACCTCAGTTTTTTTTCTGACATATAGTGGTACTTTCCGGGCAGATGATGAGCATATTTTAGCGGCCAGAGCACAGAGTTACGCGTTTTGGAATACGCTTGATTCTCCTCAAGTTTACGGAAACGATCGCGTTCGATCCTTCACGATAGTCCCTGAGAATATTGCCCCCCCGGTCGTCGCAATCGAACCTGGACAGGCGTATCTAGGAGCCGCTCTTTTTCGACTATCCTCTCAGCTCGAGATTGGTGGCATCCAAGCGTTCTTCATGCTAAATATTTTCGCCACAGCACTTACAGGGTGTATGGTCTATCTCACAGTAATAGC
>JAGLGG010000436.1 GCA_023144145.1 Anaerolineales bacterium
CAATGCAAGACTGGGAGTGGACACGATGGAATAGAGGAAAGAACGTGCAGCGAACACAACAATTGTCAGGATTATCGTGTTGATCACACCAATCCTGCGCATAATCGCCGATGCACTCAAGTAGATCGGCAGCTCACTTACTCCTTGAATAGCGATCGCTAAACCGATGTGTTGCGTTGTTCCACCAATGGCGTTGATGTAGTTTGGAAAAAAGATACCGTGCGGCGCTTTACCGATTTGGACAACCATCACCAATAGGAAGAACAAGAGCAGATTCCGATTCTTTAATATTGGGCCCAAAGCATCTCGGCTGAATCCTCGTCGGCCCAATCCAGCAGATCGTTTCGAGGTGCCCATGACGAAGACCATGCAAATGAACAAAAATAGAGAAGCAATTAGAAAAATCAAGCGCATGTCTCGATCGACGATCAGCCTCCCCGAGAGAAACGCCAAAATCGACCAACCAACCGCACCCCATAGACGAATATGTCCGAAAGATGATCGTTTTTCTCTTTCAAGGAAATCGAGAGTGAGGCTATCTATGAGCGGTGCGCCCTGGCTCGAGACTAAAGAATAGAAGATAGCCAAAATGAAGAAAAACGAAAATTCCGTTCGAAGTGTGAAAACCGGAAGAAAAATGAATGCGAGAAGCAATGAAAGGACAAGCACCCTTCTGCGTCCCCATAAATCTGCCAAAAATCCCCAAAGTGGCTGTGCGAGCACTGAGGACATTCTACTCACACCTGCAAGCGCTCCAATTTGCAGGCCGGTCAACCCTATCTTCTCCAGGTATAAGTTGAAAAAGGGGCGCCAGGCGGCAGCAGCCCCATAGAATGTGAAATAGACAACTCGAGAAAATATGCCCTCACGTTTTTGTCGTAGATTAGATTTGATGATGAGTTCAGGTTCAATGCTGGACATTCAGTTGTCTCTTTTCATGCTGAGAATCGATCTTCAACGCAACTTTCATGAGTTGGCATTTTTCATCCTTGTTCGTCTATTGGATATTTGAAATCATGCTCAGATTGGAAACGCGAGCTTCCAACTTCCCTTATGGTATTTCTATAAGTTTGAATTTCTTGAAAATCGGAAGCTACAAATCCGCAATCAAACCTTCGAAGTACTCACGGCCGCGCTTCGATTCCTCCCAGATCTCGTCCGGTGAAACTCCCCCGAAATCCACATTGGTGTAGCCACTGTATCCTGCCAATTTCAAGGTTCGGAACAAAGCAGGAAAATCGATATTCCCCTGGCCTGCTGGGAGATGGCGCGAGACGGTGCCATCATTATCGGCAAGGTGGACGTATATCAGCCTATCGCCCATATTAGGGACAACGAATTGAAAATATTCCTTCGAGGCGTGCATGTGGGCCACATCCAAGAGCAAGCCGCCATTGGGTTCACCCGCATCTTCGACCAATTTAAGCGCACCGTCGCTGGAATTTACGAAATCACCAACCCGATTCTCGATGATCAACTTCTGACCCCGAGATGCAGCAATCTTGGCCATTTGACGGAAGCGACTCACAGCGTTATCCCAAAAAGTATTCCAATCGAAGTTCTCTG
>JAGLGG010000437.1 GCA_023144145.1 Anaerolineales bacterium
AGAGGAAGAATTAAAAAGGCCGGGATTTCCCGGCCTTTTTAATTCTTCCTCTGAATATTACATTTGAAATCCACTCGAAGCAGTAACGACCTTCCAGTCGAAATTGGTTACAAACTCAAGCAGACGATCCTTAAGCGTATTCCACTGCTCCGATCCAAGAAGATCTTCCATCGCATCCAAATCCTTGGTCGTTCCACCGGTTAGGATTTGAGGATGTTCACCGTAAGTCGTGTACCATGCTTCCGTTGGTTGGATTCCTAACCCCTGCATCCCTGGTACGAATTCACGTACAACAAATTCAAAATACTCTTGCTCTTTCCCGGGGATGATGTCCCAGGTCATCAGTAACTTCATAGTCATTCAAGATCCTTCATATTCGAAAATTCATTCCGTTCGGGGACACCCAATTACGGATTGGATGTTTCCTTTTCAGACATAGGAAAAAGCTTAACCCCTTGGTTTCAATTGGATGACTTGAGTTTCCTCCGACAGCCCGCTCTTGCTAATCTTCAATGATGGAAGTGGATCAAGTTTCGTGATTCCCATCTCCTTCAGGAAACCAGAAACAGCGCCCAACTTTAGTTTTTCACTACCCGTCTTAAACTGCATTGGGATAACTATGGATGGTTCGATTAAACTAATCACCTCAGAGGCCTGGGAGGGGCTCAATGAGCCACCGCCTCCCACGGGAACCAAGGCAATATTGACCGCACCTAAGTTTTCAATTTGAGCTTGTGAGGGGACATATGAGAGATCCCCAAGGTGGGCAATTGTCACTCCATTAAAATCGAAAACGTAGAGGGTGTTAGGCTTGGTTCCATTCGTGTTATCTGACTTCATATGCATAGGGAGACCAGTAATAAACACTCCACCGATCTCATACTCACCAGGACCAGTGATTGTTCGCCGCATGCCCTTCACCGCTTTTGTGTAGCTGTGATTTGGTTCATCATGGCTCACGGTTACAATATCAGCCTTTAAACGTAATGTACTTAATCCTGACCCAGGACTATACGGGTCAGTTACTACACTCGCCAGACCTCTCTCCATGAAGCGAAAACATGACAAACCATGCCAGACAATTTCCATAAACTCTCCTAGTGAATATCCGGGAAGAGCTTGCACCTTAGCACTCGACGCAGGCACTTTCCTTCAGTGTAACGTAAATTATCGATGTTTTCCGACAAATTATGCAACGTCATGAAACGTGATCGCAACGCACTAAGAGCGACTCGCCGCGAGGGGGGTTTTGGGGGAAATGAAGACACCTCACAAACACCCCTGATTCGTCTTTATTTCATGGGCATCAATCCGTGGGATGCGCCGAAGGATTATACACGATTGCCTTTGTGGATGCCAAAATTTATAATCCTCGATATGCGAGTGTATCCTTTTGGGCTAAAACCATTCCTAACTGGTGGGGCTGAGATCTCCATCCGAAAAAATAAGGTTTTCCGGCTATTGCTCCCCTCATCGTCGAGCCTGTATTGCGATTCACAACTTGACGACTATCAACTACTAGCTAGAAATGCATTCAAATGGACCCCGCCAGTAAGATGTGTGATTCAAGCGAGAACATCTCATGCAGAACCGAGCGGTACTTTTGGGTTCGGATTTTGGAATGACCCATTCACAATGTCCTTGGGTCAGGGTGGGGCTTCTCGGAGATTGCCAGCCCCACCCCAAACGCTCTGGTTCTTCTACGGTTCTTCAAAAAACGACCTTCCCCTTGATGCTCGCCTGCCGGGTTTTGGTTGGAAAGCGGCCAGTTTACGATCTCCAGAGGTGCCCGCACTCATCCTGGCTCCCCTTGCAGCAACGGC
>JAGLGG010000438.1 GCA_023144145.1 Anaerolineales bacterium
AAAGACCAATCCCACTCCCCGGATACGCTCCCTCGGGATGCAATCGTTGAAAGATCACAAAGATGCGGTCCGCAAACTCTGGATCGATCCCGATCCCGTTGTCCTGAACGGAGAAAACCCACATGCCATCTTCCTGGGTCGCGCCGACATGTATCTCCGGAGCACGATCGCCTCGAAACTTAATGGCATTGCCGATCAGGTTTTGAAGCAATTGCGAAAGTTGGGTTTCATCCCCTAAAATCTGAGGAAGCGGGTCATGCGTGATTAAGCCTTCATTGTCTTCGAGCGATATTTTCAGGTTGTCACAAACCTCATCAAATACAGCCTCACAATCCAATGGTACGAAAGCTTCTCCTCGTGAGCCCACCCGAGAGTACTCAAGCAGGTCTTTGATCATACGTTGCATTCTGGCTGCGCCATCAACCGCAAAGGAAATAAATTCATCAGCATCAGCATCCAGCTCGCCTTTGTAGCGCTGCTCAAGTAATTGCAAGAAGTTCGTGACCATTCGAAGCGGTTCTTGAAGATCGTGGGATGCCACGTAGGCAAACTGCTCTAATTCCTCATTGGAGCGTTCCAATTCTTGGAGCGTCAGCCTCAGTACTGCCTCAACTTGTTTCAAGTCGGTGATGTCCATGATCATGCCGGAGAGGGAATCTCCCTCAAGGGTCACATTCATCAGGGCATGTTTATATCTACTTAATTTGGTTACTACCTCGAACTCGAAGTTTGCTACCTGACCATGTTCCTGAATCTGTTCAAGGAATTGTTCCCTCTGTTGAGGATAGCGGTATCGTGTAATTACCTCTTCTGACATCAACTCCTCAGCGGAATCGTAATCGAGCATGTCTGCAATCGCTTCATTGGCGTAAAGGATCTGACCTTCTAGACTGGTCTTGAAGACGCCTACAAGCGCGTTATCAACCAGATTTCGATATTCTTTTTCGGACTTTCTCAACGCATCCTGCGTTTTAATGCGATCGGTGATATCTCGATTTACGGTGACTACTCCTACAGGATTTCCTTCATTGTCTTTGATCGCGCTAATGGAAATCATGATATTTACCAGTGCTCCGTCTTTATGTTGGTGGATGACTTCACCTTCATAAGCATCGGCTCCACCGAATATTTGAATGAGTTCATCACGCGACAGGTGAAGATAATCATGACGCAGCAATTCCTGGTAGGACTTGCCCAATGCTTCTATGGCCGACCATCCATAGATTTCTTCGGCAGCTTTATTCCAGCTTTGAACGATGAAGTCCATATCTGCTGAGATGACTGCATCACTAACATTTTCAAGCAGCGTCGCCTGATAGCGAAGTTGTTCCTCTGCCTGCTTCTGTGCAGTGACATCCGTTGCGGTGGACATAAATCCTCTGGCATTGCCCGAAGCATCCTTTACCAATGCGGCATTTAGCTTGCCGATAAATTTTGATCCATCCTTTCTTACGAATGTAAACTCGATGTTTCTTCCCTCGCCGACCTTTAATGCCCTTTGAAAATTCTCCATCGCCCTTTCATGGTCTTGAGGATCGATGAAATCGATAGAGCTCCGTCCCAGGATATCTTCAGCACCATCG
>JAGLGG010000439.1 GCA_023144145.1 Anaerolineales bacterium
GAACTTCCAAGTTTTCATTGATAAATGGCACATCCATATCACGCTTGGAAAATTCAGCACCGCCATAAACAGCTGGAGAAAATTTCTGATCGACAGCGACGCCGTAGTGCCAAGAATCTGTCCCCTCACCGTCATCAAAGAACTGATTAAAGCCGGCCACCTGAGTGGGCTCTATGGTCTGACTTGATATGAGCGATCTTTGTAGGGTCCTGAAAACAGCTGTGCGCAAAGTAGTGGCTGGAAACGGATTCCATGTCAGTCCCAGTTTCGGATTGAACTGTTCACTGTCCTCCATTTCACCTTCCAGGAAATCGGCACTTCCCCCGATAGTCCAGGTTATGCTTTTTGGATAATTGATCAGCGAGTACACGTAAAGGTTGGTATGACGAGGATCTTTATCTTGGGTTATTACTTCGGTTGATGTTGAAGAAATAGGAGGGCCCAAGGTCGTATTTTGGGTCATTTTGATCTTGAGATCTGCATCGTAATATCCTATGCCGCTTGTGAGTTGAAACATTTCGGATCGGAGTAGATGTCGAACTTCAGCCAAATAACCATCCTCATCTACTGTCGTGTCAACATCCAGATTACCGTCAACCGAGATAGGAGGCAACGGTGGTGGCAGTGGGAACGCCGTTGTAAAGTCCAAATCAAACGTTGCACGGCCGTCTGAATCTCCGTAGATTACGTTACCAATGATTTCAGAATTCGGAGTAAAGGCATGACGAAAGCCTATACGTACAGACTCCACCTCTTCGTCCTGTCTTAGGCTGGAGGTATAATTAGCGGGATCAAACCTGAGCGGCAGGTCACCAAATTCGCTGTCTGTGCTTCGATATTCCACCTGGATGCTCGTTTTGTAAGAGAGTTCGTATTGAGCAAATACGTTGGCAATGTCATCATCCTGGTCATTGTTTATTCGAAACCCGTCAGTCTCAGAGTGGGTGTACCCGGCGCTGAAAGAAAACTTTTTGTAAATGCCTGAGATGACGCCTTCACCACCCCAAGTGTCATTTTCTCCAACAAGACCGCTTCCTTGAAATGCCACCTGATTCCGATTGAATAGGGGATTGAACTCGTTAAAGTTGGAATCTGCAGGGCCTCCGCTGCTTATAAGGCTCAGGTTGCTTTCCGCGAGGCGAGGCTGAATAGGCGTGATGTTGATCGGCTGCAGGAGTTGACTCTGAAGCAGTTCACTGACCCGGGCGATTTCGTGGCGGGGCAAAGCAGAATAGGAATCGGCAAGAAACCTGTGAGCGGAAAAGTCACTTGGATCAGTGTTAACCGACTTATATCCTTCCACCAGACCCAACTGCTGAAAACCCAGATTGTTATAGATCCTGGCAAGGCTTGAGCTTCGTGCAGCCAGGTCTGAATCGAGAAACAGCCTGGAACGGTAAACAGCACGGTTGTCGTTCAGTTCGATCGCCTTCTGCAGGTCCTGCAAGGCCTCAACCGGCCGGTTCACGGTCTGCTTTCGGATCGCATCGTAAAACCAAGGCGTCGGATCCTGTGGATCCAGTTCCTTGGCAACGGCATACTCTCGCCCATCCAGGTTTGTGCGTTTTTCTTCGTAATAGGCTTTGCCCAAATAGCTTCGGATAAGTGAGTTGTTGGGATCAAGACTGGCGGCAATTTCAATCTCTGCGCGACCCTCTTTCAGATCGCCCTCCCTGATCTTTGCCAGACCTAACCCCAGGCGAGGCAAGGGTGCAGCCTGATCCAGCTCAATAGCTTTTTCAAAGGCATTCTTTGATTCGATTGTCATAACCTGGGTCAAGTAAGCAAATCCCAAAACAGTTTGTGTTCTTGACAGGTTTGGATCCAGGGCTGCTGCTTTCTTTGCTGCTTTTAGGGATTTATCCAGATCGCCGAATGACGACCAGAGTTCAGCCAATCTCGCCCACGCCAAAGCATTCTCAGGCTCCAGTTTCACCGCCG
>JAGLGG010000044.1 GCA_023144145.1 Anaerolineales bacterium
TGAGGGAGCGATAGCGACCGAAGGATCTCGTTTTCGGAGATCAAGTAGATTGCTGGACGGAAAACGAGATTCTTAACCTTGAGCGGAGCGAAAGGCATCCGCATGCGCTCCGACTCAGAATGACATTAAAATGAAGCAAACTTCCAGGATCTTTAAACCGTTGAACTCGCCTGATACTCCCCCCACACACTCCTCAGGCGATCGCAAATCTCACCCAGTGTGACATACCCTTCAACACAACGGATGAAGTGGGGGACAAGGTTTTCGTCGCCGTTGGCGGCATTTTCTAGATCTTTCAATAATCGTTCCACCTGCTCTGCAGAACGATTCGCTCGTAAATCAGCCAATCGTTCCTTTTGATCCAGTTCGATTTGAACATCTACTTTGAGGGGCGACACAGTCAATTTTTCATCCATAGTGAAGGCATTAAGCCCAACTACAGTTGTCTCTCCACTTTCTATTGCACGCTGATATTGGTAAGCAGAATTTTGAATTTGCCCCTGAATGAACCCTCTCTGAATTGACGCAAGGGCCCCTCCGATTTCATCTATTTCCTCGATTAACTTTATTACACGCGTTTCAATTTCGTCGGTTAAATACTCAATCACATAAGAACCTGCCAAAGGATCGATTGTGTTTGTGACACCGGATTCATGTGCGATGATTTGTTGAGTTCGAAGGGCAACTTGGACCGCTTCCTGAGTGGGTAATCCCAGCGCTTCGTCCTTACTGTTGGTATGAAGTGACTGGGTTCCACCCAGGGAGGCGGCCAGGGCTTGAAGGGCAACACGCACAATGTTATTTTCCGGTTGTTGGGCCGTCAGACTAGAACCAGCAGTTTGGGTGTGAAATCGCATCATCAGAGATTTCGGGTTTTTTGCACCGAATCGATCATGCATAAGTCTTGCCCATAATCGACGCGCGGCACGGAATTTGGCAATCTCCTCTAGAAAATTCTTATCCGAACTAAAGAAAAATGTCAGTTGAGGCGCGAAGTCGTCAACTCCTAAACCAGCGCCTAATGCGCTTTGAACATATGCAATGGCGTTAGAGATGGTGAATGCGATCTCTTGGACTGCCGTCGCACCTGCCTCACGAATGTGATAGCCAGAGATTGAGATGGTGTTCCAGCGGGGGAGATTCTCACGGCAATAAAGAAATGTATCGGTAATTAGCCTCATTGACTCTTGCGGGGGGAAAATGTATGTCCCTCTAGCAATATATTCTTTGAGAATATCATTTTGAATTGTTCCCCGAAGCTCATTCAAATCGACACCTACTCGACGACCTATAGCAACATACATTGCTAATAAGATCGCAGCAGGCGCATTGATCGTCATGCTCGTTGAAACTTGCCCCAGCGGGATCCCCTCAAATAACTGCTCCATGTCTTCAAGGCTTGAAATTGAAACTCCGACTTTGCCCACCTCACCTATTGCCATAGGGTGGTCGGCGTCATAACCAATTTGAGTTGGTAAATCGAATGCCACTGAGAGACCAGTTTGTCCTTGATCCAATAAGAACTTGAATCGCCGATTTGTTTCAGGGGCTGATGCATATCCTGCATATTGGCGCATGGTCCACAAGCGCCCTCGATACATGGTTGCCTGTACACCCCTCGTGAAAGGGTATTCACCGGGAAAGCCGAGCTTATGCTCGTAATCTTCTACCAAATTTTCAGGGGTATATATCCGGTCCAGCTGGATGCCTGAGGAGGTGACAAAGGAAGATTTGCGTTCCGCCATTCGTGCAAGCGATTCGGCCAGGATTTTGCTTTCCCATTCTTTTCGTGCATCCTCAAGGGGTCGGGTCATCTTTCTAACTCCGAATTTCGCTCGATTTGGAAGCGCTTTGGAGCCTGATATCCTGGGCAGAAATTTTATCTACCTGATCGAAATTCTCAAAGCTGGCATCAGAGAATGGCAGACCTAAATGCGTTACAAGATCCTTGAATATGTCCAGGTAATTTTTTGGGACTCTTTTTTTCCATTCCAGATCCAGAGAATCGGCAACATTGCGGATCGCTTCAATGGAATTTCCTTCAACCTCAACAAAGGATCCAAAGGGGAGTTCATCAAGAAATATCGAACAGTCCTCAAAAAAGAAGATTTCTCGATATTTCTCGTAAAGAGCGACGACCTCGAAACCAAGCGCATTGAGAAATTCAGTGGCACTCTCACCATCATCGACTTCAAGTTCAATCTCGATGCGGTTTTCGGGGATTTCTGTGGGGCGTTTATAGGTTAGGTGCGCTTTGATATCCTGACGGACACGTAAAACCTCTCCTGTATCTTCGAACCGTCTCTTGGCGGTGTCAAACCTCCAATTACGCTCGAAAACTCGCTCAGTTGAGAGTTGGGCCCCTAAAAAAATGAGTTTTTTGCGGATTGACGAGAGTTCGGGAAGGTAAAATTTCGCTTCAATTTCTCGATGATCTTTCAATTTGTTACCCTAATGTGAGCAATACTTGATTCTGATCGACGTTATCACCAGGTTTTATACGCAGAGTGCGGACAGTGCCGTCGGTTGGGGATGAAATCTCATTCTGCATTTTCATCGATTCTAGCACGATCATTCGGTCGCCTGTTTTGACCTCCTGTCCCTCACGGACATGCACCGTGACTATGAGACCAGGCATAGGAGCCTTTAAATGGAATTCGCCACGCCGGACGGTTGTTGAACCAGTACTTTGCCTCAATCGACGTTGACGTTCATCTTCAATGGAGACTTGGAAAAGCTGACCGTGTAGAAGGACTTCTAAGCCTTCTTCGGTTGGTTGAACCAGTGCCTCATACGACTTCCCGTTGACGATCAATGAATAGACTGACTGACCGACGACGGATCTAAAATCGATCAACATACGCTGTCCATTGACCAGGAGATCATTTTCTCCATTAATTTCGATCTCGAAACTTTCGTCGCCAGTTGAAGTCACATATTTCATGGGTTGCTCCTACGCGATTTCACCCAGAAGAGATGAGGTGGAGTACATCGTATCATCCTGTGAAGTATTCAACGATTTATCCTTTCCCATCGGCCGATCCATTTCCAGTTACTCGTATCGCGTTCCGACTTTCGAACAATTTGCGAAGATCGTTGACTCTCTCGGTGAGCGACGACAGTCGCCATGATCGAGGCGATTTCCGCATGTTCTTTCTGCTTCCCACTAGTTTGATCCATTGAGAAGCGTTCCTCTACGAAACGTGTATCGTACTGCCCCGCCATGAAACGGTGAGAATCCATAATGTTTTGGTGGAAAGGAATGTTGGTTTTCACGCCAAGAATTCGATATTCCTCGAGTGCGCGTCGCATTCTAAGGATGGCTTCTCCGCGTGTCTCTCCCCAACAAATGAGTTTGGAGATAAGCGAATCATAATATGGTGATATTTCAAACCCCGGATATACGCCTGTGTCTACCCTGACTCCAGGTCCAGTGGGGAGAATGCTTTGGGTGATTTTTCCCGTGGATGGGAGAAAGTTGTTGTAGGGATCTTCTGCGTTTATGCGGCATTCGATCGCCCATCCAGAGAGCTGAATATCCTCTTGGGTGGCGTGTAATTTTCGACCACGCGCGATCCGTATCTGTTCCTTTACGATATCCAATCCTGTGACTATCTCGGTCACAGGGTGTTCTACTTGAAGGCGCGTATTCATCTCAAGGAAATAGTATTTTCCGTCCTCATTAACCAGAAACTCGATTGTCCCTGCATTAAGGTAATCGACCGCGCTTGCGGCCTTACATGCAACTTGTCCCATTTCTTCCCGCAGAGATTCGTTCATGAATGGTGAGGGCGATTCCTCTAATAGTTTTTGGTGCCGTCTTTGGAGTGAGCATTCTCTTTCAGCAAGGTGGATGACATTGCCCTGACTGTCGGCGAGAATTTGGAATTCGATATGACGCGCATTGGTCAACAGCTTTTCAAGGTAGACATTTCCATCCCCAAATGCGGCCTCAGCCTCACTGCGAGCAGCGTTCAAACGCGGAGGAAGCTCTTCAATGTCACTAACTTCACGCATCCCTTTTCCACCGCCCCCGGCGGTTGCTTTGACGAGCAAGGGAAAACCGATTTTTGGCGCAATTTGCATTATTTCTTCATCGGAGAGATTCCCTTCGCCTTCGGTTCCTGGGACGACGGGCACACCGGCTGCAGTCACAGTCGCCCTCGCAACGGCTTTATCCCCCATTGCAGTTATTGCGCTTGGTCGTGGTCCGATAAACACGATCCCAGCATCTTCAACCTGTTGGGCGAAATCGCCTCTTTCTGCCAAAAAACCATAACCTGGGTGAATAGCTCCCGCTTTGCTCTTGAGCGCAATATCAATAATTTTGTCTCCGCGCAGATAGGAATCGCGCGAAGGTGCTGGGCCCAGATAGTAGGCTTCATTGGCGTAGCGTACGTGTAGCGACTCTCGATCCACATCTGAGAAGACGGCAACAGTCTCTATTCCAAGTTCTCGACAAGCTCTAATAATGCGGACAGCAATTTCTCCACGATTTGCGATCAAGACTTTGTCAAACATCGTTACCCCCGGAGAGGGTGATAAGTGTTTTAAGCATTTTCATCGCTTGATTCTCACTCCAGTACACCCCCATAGACCCCTCCACTAGCTTCGATAGGATTTTTTCAGTGCACTCATACTTATAAGGGCAAGTTTCCGTGTTTTTTCCCAGGATTGCTGTCGCGTTTGTTGGACAGCATCTCTAATGCGTTGATCAATGTTGGGCGGGTGAGCCTTGGCTCGATGACATCGTCAAGATACCCACGTGAAGCAGCGATGTATGGATGAGCAAATTTTTCCCTGTACTCTGAGACAAGTTCTGCTCTGCGTTTTTCCGGATCTTTGGCTTCAGCTAATTCTTTTCGGAAGATTATATTGACTGCGCCTTCCGGTCCCATAACCGCCAATTCAGCCGTTGGCCAGGCGAGGTTCAAATCTCCTCTGATGTGTTTGGATGACATGACGTCATAGGCACCACCGTAAGCTTTCCGGGTGATAATCGTTATTTTTGGAACAGTGGCTTCGCAGTAAGCGTATAGAAGTTTAGCGCCGTGGCGAATGATGCCACCGTGTTCCTGTGATGTGCCCGGTAGAAAGCCCGGTACATCCACGAATGTGACTAAGGGAACATTAAACGCATCACAAAATCTGACAAATCGTGCGGCTTTATCGGATGAATTAATGTCCAATACCCCAGCAAGGATTGCAGGTTGATTGGCCACAATTCCTATGCTGTGCCCGCCCAGGCGTGCAAATCCAACAACGATGTTCGGAGCGAAACTTTCATGAATTTCAAAAAATTCTTCGTTGTCGACGATCAACCTGATGACGTCTCGCATTTCATAGGGCTTGCTGGGATCATCTGGAATGATGCTGTCAAGCGCATCTTCGGTGCGTAATCGATCGTCGGTTGTTGGAATAAAAGGTGGATCCTCGAGATTGTTTTGTGGAAGATACGAAAGCAAGAGCCGGATCATGAACAAACAATCCGATTCATTGTCTGCTACATAATGGCAGATACCCGATGTGCTCGCATGAACGTCGGCTCCACCCAGGTCCTCAAAACTTACCTCTTCGTGCGTGACCGCACGAACAACATCAGGTCCAGTAACGAACATGTATGAAGAATTTCGCACCATGAAGATCAGATCGGTCAGAGCCGGCGAGTATACTGCTCCTCCTGCACAGGGTCCCATGACTGCACTGATTTGGGGTATTACGCCAGAAGCAAGGGTATTGCGCAGGAAGATGTCTGCGTAGGCGCCTAGTGAAACAACCCCTTCTTGGATCCGGGCACCCCCAGAATCATTAAGGCCAATGATGGGCGCACCATTCTTGAGGGCCATATCCATTACTTTGCAAATTTTCTCAGCGTGGACTTCCCCTAAGCTACCGCCAAAAACGGTGAAATCTTGGGAAAAAACATATACCAAACGTCCTTCAACGGTGCCCCAACCCGTCACGACGCTATCGCTCAAGTATTTGCGTTGATCTAGATCGAAGTCGTGAGTCCGGTGAGTTACGAACATATCTGTTTCTCTAAAAGATCCTTTATCGAGAAGCAGATCTAACCTCTCCCGGGCAGTAAGTTTTCCTTTTGCATGTTGGGTTTCGACTCTCTCTGGTCCTCCGCCTTGTAATGCCTTTTCTCGCATATCTCGGAGGGGGTCTTGGTTGGAGGAGTCACTCATTAGGATGTCTCCTTAAAATATGTTTTTGCACCCGGTCTTAGCAATACCCAGAATATAACAATTATGCCAAGCAGTGTCGTACCGATTGCAGCAGGTGTACTTCCACGAACATAATCAGTTTTGACAAACAAAAATCGATCAAGCCAATACCATGCAATAAAGACCAGACTCAACCATTTGGTTAATATTGGTGCCCTAGGATCACCGAAAAACAATCCTAGACTCAGTCCGATTCCAATCACACCCCAGAGCACACCAGTTATTGTGAAATACCATACCGGCACGCTAATTTGTAGCGCAGGTATTCGAAAACTCATGTAGATCCGGATGATGTTAATGACTGAGAAGATTAACACTCCGAATGCCAGCCAAGTTACGCTCTTGGGACGTGGGTTATGTGTCAAGCGTTATTTTCCCCATCTGTTTACCTGATTCTAGACGTTGTTGCGCTATTGCTGCGTCCTCCAGGGGGAAATCCCGGTCGAGCACGGGGCTTAAGTGCCCAGCAAAAACGAGTTCCATGACTTGCTCAAAGTCACACATTGTCCCCATGGTTGAACCCAGAATGGACAGATGTTTTCCGAAAACAAAACGATTATCAATCTCGAATTTTGGACCAGAAGTATTTCCAGCAGTAAGTATTCTTCCACCCTTTCGCGCGGCCCGCATACTTAAATGCATCGTTTCAGCTCCAACATTATCGACAACGACATCCACGCCCGATTTATTTGTGAGTTTATAAACTGTTTTTGACCAATCGTCTTCTTTTGAGCGATCGATCAAGAAATCAGCGCCAAGCGATTCAGCCAAACCCAACTTCTCTTCAGTCGAACCCACAACATAAACCGTAGCTCCGATGTACTTCGCAATTTGAATGCTGGCAGTGTTTACCCCTCCAGATGCGCCGATGATGAGAACAAGTTCATCAGGTTGAAGATTAGCTCTTGTTACAAGTGAATGCCATGCGGTCAAGTACACCAGGCTCGCTGCCGCAGCAACTTTGAAGTCAAAATCATCTGGAATCGCCAGCAAGTTTTTCGCTGGGACCACCACATGTTCAGCGTAAGTGCCGGGCAATGTCTCGCCAAGAAGGTGCCAATCCCGGCAAAGGTTGTCTTTTCCTGAAAGGCAAATTGTGCAATGGCCACAACCGATATTGGCGTTAATTACCACCCGATCCCCGAGTTCAAATTCGGATACGCCATCTCCAAGTGCGGATATAACCCCGGCACCATCTGCGCCTAAAATATGAGGGTATTTAATCTTGAGCCCCGGCCAGCCCGCGCGCGTCCATAAATCTGCATGGTTTAGTGCAGCAGCATGCAATCTAACTTGTACTTCACCTTGCTCAGGTGTGGGTGAATCCAGGTCTCCATATTCAAGTACATCGAGTGCGCCATGTGAGTTTAGATAAACCGCTTTCAATAGGTTCTCCACCATTAAGTTATTAGATAAGTCTCCCTTCACGTTTGGCGAAGCCAGCCCACATTATATCTTGAGTGGGAAATGATCATGCATCCGGTGATCGAATTGAAGGGAGTTAGATATTAGATCCCTGTGCAGGGAAACTATAAATTTAGGTCGATAAAATTCACCTCGATCTGATTGTTAGGAAATAGTTCACGTTGGCAGGAAACTTAATTCGCCCCGTCCTCGATTAAGTAAGTTGTGTAGAGTAACTCATCGTTTCGTCCGTAGGTTTCGTTTAATTCACCATTGGGATAAGCCACTCGAACGAAATCCAATTCACTCAGCCTCTCAGGAAGGAATATATAGACGACAGTATCATGAATTGCTGCAGTTGGAGGTTCTGATAGAGGATCAGGGATATCCTGCCCGGAGGCGTGAGGCGCCAGATAGTTGATCGTCGAGTGAGTGTAATATCCCATCCTGGGCAAACCACAAAAAAAGACTTTGGGATTTTCTTCAAGGGAATTCAGAAATTGCGCCACACTTTGAGCGACTTCAGTATTGAGATCTCCAAATCTTCGTTCCAATGAGTATTTACCAAAATAGAATGAAACATCCCCAATAATGGATACTGCAAGCAAGCTAAAAACCAGGATCAGAATCCAAATCTTCTTGGTACGAAAAATGGGTGTTAACCAATTAAGAATCGAATTCAAAGGCAGGACCACCAACAGCGCAACTGCTGGAGCTACAAAGGTCAACCTCTGGGCGGCAGGTGTGCTTTCACTTAGAGCGATGATGAAGATTGCGCTCAGCAACCATAGGGTGAGCCATTGATAAATGGGTTGGCGAAGTTTGATCAGCAGGATCACAATCCCGAGAATAAAAAGAGCCGCGGGAACTGCTAATAGCATGGGTTGTTCGGGCGAATACCAACTGCGTATGTCAACATGTGTGAAAGCTAATGCGGCTTGTTTGAACTTGGTTGTCATAATAACGGCAGCAGATTGCCCAGTTCGAGAAACTTCCTCTTGCAGCCATGGGCCCAATTGAGCAACACGAGTAAAGGGGGCCGTGAATTGTTCCGGGTGTTGAATATAAAATGCTGCGAGAGGAATGACTACGACCATAAAGCCAATAAAAAGTGAGGTCAGCCCTGGTAACCGCTTTCGTACGGCTGATCGATCTTGAAGGATGGCCATAACGACAAACACGACAAGGATTCCAAACAAAACCCTTACGCTTGTATAAAAATATTGGCTCAATCCAAGTATGACACCGGCCAGTGCAAAATTAGACGTCGTCATGGCACGTGAATTGGCAACCTCGTTCCAGGCTCTCCACAACATGCCAGAGAATAAGACCACAAATAGGCCGTCCCAGATGTTGTTCAGACCGATTCGACTGAAATGGATGTGAAAGTGGAACCCGGCCAGGAATGCTGCGGATCCTAAAGCAACCTTGCGTCCGAAAAATGGTTTGGTGAACCAATATAGAGCAGGAATGGTGAGGGCGCCTGCGAGCATGGATGGAAATCGGAGAGCGAAAGTTGTTTGCCCCAAGAGCTTAATTGATACTGATTGGACCCAAAAGAACATTGCTGGAAACGAGAACCAACCGACCACAAAAATGTTATTTCTTCGGTTCTCAATGAACTCGACCGAGGTAAGACCTGCTGACCCTTCATCACCGGTTAATAACCATGGCAATTCACCAAGCATGAACCCCCGCAACAGAAGTGCGGCGCTAAAGAGAAGTAGCATTAAGTAAGTATCTTCGCGTGACCATCGACCAGTTCCTAGACGTACTGAACTCTTTTTATGGCTCAGGATAAATGATAAGATCGCCAGCAGCCATGAACCAACCGCGAGGACTGGGACCAACATAAACATCCCATCATCGGCTGCCAACCAGGCGACGATGCTGAAAATGGGAGCGGCAAAGAGAAGGATGATCTGGTAAGTTTCAAGACCAAACCAGCTAGAAGTTGGGTGAAGGATTTTATCGACCGCGTTGGCTATCTCCCTCCGCTGAAAAGTGAAGGCCGAAAGGATAAATGGAACCATTCCGATTACCGTAATAGCATTTGCCCTCCAGTTCGCAGATAACAATAGGGAACGAGCCAAGACCTGACCAGAAACTACCAAGATCGCGCCCACGACGAGTAAACTGAATGACAAGGTGTGAAGTGCTGGAGATTCGTCAGTGCTTGGGGTGGATTTCATGCTCATAAGAGAATGTTTGAAATGGCATCCTATGGTCGGTTCAACAAAAAAACCAGATCGACCAACTATTGTGAAAACAATGATCAGGAAATTCGAAGCATTATGCAGAGCGAGTGTTCCGTCCAACGCGATTGATTAGACAGAGCAAATAATGGACGGAACACTTTAAGCTTTGTCAAGGATGTGGTATCCCGGTTTATGAATGGAAACTTCATCCTTGACAAAGCACGATTGTTAATTAAGCGCATTTTGGAGATTACTTTAGGCCAAGCTCTAAGCGCGAAATGACCATTCGCTGAATTTCGCTAGTGCCTTCGTATATTTCAGTGATTTTGGCATCCCTAAAGTAACGTTCAACTGGAAATTCCTTGGAATAGCCAACCCCACCGTGAATTTGAACTGCGGCATGTGAGCAGAACATAGCTGTTTCAGAGGCGAACAACTTCGCCATCGCTGCTTCCAGGGTGAATCGATCACCCGTGTCTTTGGAGCGCTCCTTTGCTAAAGCAGCCTGGTAGGTCAGAAGACGGCTCGCTTCAATTTTAGTTTTCATGTCCGCAAGCTTGAAGGAAATTCCTTGGAATTGTCCGATCTTCTGTCCAAATGCTTCTCTCTCCCGGGCGTATTCCACACTGGCCTCATAAGCAGCTCCCGCAATGCCCAATGCCTGAGATGCGATTCCAATTCTTCCCGCGTCCAAGACGGTCATGGCAATCTTGAAGCCTTCGCCCTCTTCACCAAGTCTACTGCTCATAGGACAGCGATAATTTTCGAAAACAATTTCACTCGTACCTGAAGCTCGAATTCCCAGCTTCGGTTCAGTTTTACCGCGGCTGTATCCGGGCTTATCCGCATCAACAAGAAATGCGCTTATGCCCCTATGCCTTTTCTCGGGATCCGTCACTGTGAAGAGCAGTATGTATTTTGCATAGGGCGCGCTGCTCACCCATGATTTACGTCCATTAATGATGTACTCGTCTCCATCCAGCACTGCGCGAGAACGCATCGTTCCTGCATCAGATCCAGACATCGGCTCGGTGAGCGAATACGCTCCGACAGATTCTCCTGATGCAACAGGAACTAAAAATGTCTTCTTTTGCTCCTCGGTTCCAAAGCGGTTGATAGCGTAACAATATAGGGAATTATTCACTGACATCACAGTCCCATGAGCTGCATCCACTTTGCATATCTGCTCTAAAGCAAGGACATAGGATAGGGTGTCCATCCCGGCACCGCCATATTCTTCGGGCACTTCGATGCCCATGAGCCCCATTGCTCCCATTTTGGTGATGGTATCGATGGGAAATTCACCTGATTCGTCGAATTCTGCGGCGATGGGTGCCAGTTCTTTCTGAGCGAAATCCCTTGCCGCCATCTGGATCATCTTATGTTCTTCGGTAAGATCTAGGCTGGGACCTGGGGATGGGTTACCAGAGGTTGCCATGTTGGCCTCCATGAGAAGAGGGGTCGAGTACGGGTGGGATTATAGCATGTGGCGACAGGAGGATTTGAATAGGATGATGAATTTTCGATCCGGTCCTTGAATCCCTAGGAATCCTGGGAGTACTGGAGTCCTTCGGTATGCATGCAGGTCCACTACATGCTTAATTCCTATGTCCCATTCGAGAGAAGTCTGCGGTAGCTTGAATACTGACTTTCTTTGACCCACTCATTCTCAACGGGTAGAATCTCCAACAGAAGAATCCGTTTGGAGGGTATGGCTTCGTGACAGAGAAAATCACCAAGGAAATCTTCGATCATCTAGTCGACTTGGCAGCATTGGAACTGGACGATGATGAGGCAAAGTATCTTCGCAATGAACTCAATAATCAGCTTCAAGCAATTTACGAATTAGAAGCAATAACCCTTGATGATGAAATTGATGTCACCTCACATGGTGTTCCTTACACAGAATCCACTCGCCCTGAACTACGTGAAGATGTAATTGACCCCTGTAAGGAGGCGGATGAAATTCTCGCCCAGGCAGCTGAAGTACAGGACCGCTACATCGTTGTTCCAGATATTCCCTCGGAGGAGTTGGGATGAACGAAGCACTTTGCGATCTCTCAGCTCTTGAAATTGCACGAAGGGTGAAGAGCGGTGAAAACTCTGCCGTTCAAGTTTTAGAGTCGACTCTGGACCGAATTCGAAATGTGGAAGGCAATTCCCCCTCGACGGCTTCCTACACATTCGATCCTGCTGATCTTGAGAAAATTCATGCCTATATCACGGTAACGAAAGATCGAGCACGAGTGCAAGCCGAGCAGGTGGATAGGGCGATTGAAGAGGGGCAAGATCCAGGGCCTTTGGCAGGGGTCCCGCTCGCGGTAAAGGATATATTTTGTGTTCGGGACACGCCCTCAACTGCTGGATCCAGAATCTTAGAAAATTTTATTTCGCCTTATAGCGCTACCCCGGTAGAACGTCTGGAAGCTGCAGGAGCAGTGACAGTTGGCAAGGTCAATTTGGATGAGTTCACTTTTGGATCTTCTAACGAATCCTCAGCATTTCTACCTCCAGTGGGAAATCCCTGGAACGCCGCTCACGTGCCAGGAGGTTCCTCGGGAGGAAGCGCAGCAGCAGTTGCCGCAGGGGAGGCGGTAATCTCGATAGGCACCGATACTGCAGGATCGATTCGCCAACCGGCTGCATTTTGCGGAGTCGTAGGAATGAAACCCACCTACGGCCGTGTTTCGAGGTATGGACTGATCGCATTCGCATCCTCGCTGGACTGCCCAGGACCAATCGCCAGAAATACCACCGATGTCGCCCTTGCGCTTCAGGTGATGGCGGGGAGTGATCCCCACGACGCCACCGCTGCTGAAGTGCCCGTGCCTGATTATGTCTCTCTTCTTGAGGGTGGTGTAGAGGGATTACGCATTGGACTCTCGCCGGATTATTTTAAGTTGAAGTTCCCAGACCCAGAGACGGGTGAAATCCGTGAGCAATCGATTGACCCAGATGCGCAGCGAGCGGTCCAGCATGCAGCAGAAATCTTTGCGCGTGCTGGAGCGGAAATCGTCGAAGATGTGCCGATGCCCAACACCCACTATGGGATTCCGGTCTACTTCGTCATCTCGCGTGTTGAAGCAGCCTCTAACCTTCATCGATATGATGGTGTGAAGTACGGTTATCGATATGACGGTGAAGTAGAAGACCTACGACAACTTTACCGTATCACACGCGCCAGGGGATTTGGTCCTCAGGTCAAATTACGTATTCTCATGGGCATGTATGTATCCGCTGAACAGTATGAAAAAGGGTATTACGATAAAGCTCTTCGAGTGAGAACCCTGATCCGAAGGGATTTTCTTGAAGCTTTTGACCCGCAAGGGCGCTACAAGCTGGATTGTTTGCTCACCGCAACAACACCCACCTCCGCATTCGAAATCGGATCTGTCTATGGCGACTCGGTACTCATGCAGTATGCCGATCTCCTGACAGTTTCAGCAAATCATGCTGGTAACCCAGGGCTTTCTGTTCCAGCAGGCTTGGATGAGAAGGGATTGCCAATCGGTATTCAGTTTCTCGGCCCTGACTTTTCTGAGGGAACCTTACTGCGGATCGGTAGGACTTATGAAATGCGAACGGAGCACGAGCCATGGCGGGCGGTGAAACCAAAGGTCTTGCAGGGATTAGGCTGATGTTGGACAAGCAATGGTTTGGAGGGTTTGGGAATCATTTATAAATCGAGCAAGATATGATCTTATAAGTTAAGTTCTTTGTGGACAAATTTGGAGAAAGGATTAGCAAATTGCCCGAATTTGAGAGCGTGATTGGACTAGAAACACACATCCAACTCAATACCCAGACGAAGATATTCTGTGGTTGCAAAGCAGACTCGTGGGAGGATCTACCCAATACGAATATCTGCCCGGTTTGCACTGGTTTACCTGGCGTATTACCCACTCTAAACAATGCTGTTGTCACAAAAGCTGTCCTCCTTGCTCTAGCTGTGCAAGTCGATTCCGTTCAACCAAAATCTTATTTCGCGCGTAAGAACTACTTTTATCCTGATCTACCGAAGGGATATCAGATTAGCCAATACGATGAACCCCTGGCGCTCGGTGGGTTTATAGATTTGCCGTTACCTGATGGCAGTGTTCGTCGTGTGACGATAGAGAAGTTGCATCTTGAGGAGGATGCAGGAAAGACCGTCCGACAGGTTGGGGAACGATGGATTGATTTCAACCGTTGTGGCGTGCCCCTACTTGAGATGGTCACAGGCCCGGATCTGCGTACCGCCGATGAAGCTGCCCAATACCTGATTCGGTTGCGACAGCTCCTTCGCTGGTTAGGAATTTCCGATGCAGACATGGAGCGCGGTCAGTTGAGATGTGATGCAAACGTGTCAATTCGGCCTGTCGGATCAGACGATCTGAACACGAAAACAGAGATAAAGAATGTTAACTCGATTGAAAATGTCCGATCCGCAATTGAAGCGGAGATAAAACGACAAATCCGCGAGGTTCAGTCGGGTGGCAGGATCGAGGCATGGACTCTGGATTGGGACGAAGACAAATCGACTTTGCACAAAATGCGTTCAAAAGAATCAGAAGCCGATTACAGATATTTTCGAGAGCCGGATTTACTTCCGGTCCTTATTGATCAAGATTGGCTCGAGCAAATGAGGGACGCTCTTCCGGAGCTGCCCCTTGAGCGTAAAGAGAGGTTTATCGAAACGTATGCTCTCCCTGAATATGATTCCGAGATCCTAACTGAGGAACGGACGCTGTCAGAGTATTTTGAACGTACTGTACAGGCATTTATTGGTGACCCCAAAGTTGTTTCAAATTGGATGATGAATGACCTTCTACGCTTGATCCGCGAAAGAGGTACAACGGCCGGAAAACTTATAATTCAGCCGGAGCATTTGGCCGAATTGATAGCGATGGTCGAAGCCAAGACGATTACGGCAAGCACCGGAAAAGAACTGCTGGATAAAGTTGAGCACAGCGGATTGACCCCGGAGGCAATAGTGAAAGCAGAAGGGCTGGGGCAGGTTTCTGATGAGGGGAAATTGCGCTCACTTGCGGTTGAAATCATTGAAACGAACCCCGATCAAGTTGCTACATACACAGGCGGGAAGACAACGATTTTGGGTTGGTTTGTTGGTCAGATGATGAAGGAGACGAGGGGTAAGGCAAACGCTCAACTGGTACAAAAGATTTTTCGTGAATTACTGGAAAAATCATAGATAAGTGCGCTGAAAAAACTAGCCTCAAAGCGAGCGGAGGGATATGTGGGACTGTCACTCAAGGTCGTCATTCATAAGTTAAGATATCTGGTACAGGATTTTCAATGGCTGATGGTAATTAATCCCAGATGTAGGGGCGACTGGCGACGTGCGTTGGCACGCGTCGCCCTTACGACTAAATTTCAATCAGGGAGCAGTGACTAATACCTCTCTTTAGACAGCCATATATACCAGTCTTCTTCTTGCGACTAACCTTTTTTCAGCAGAGTCATTTGATGATATCTAAACCAGATTATTTTATTAGACTCGCTGAGAGTGGGGATCAACGGATTATCCGGACAATTGTTCGCGGGGCCCGCATTAATCCCATGAATTTAGATTGGCGCAATTTTATACTTGCGGTTGGAGTGGAAGCTGAGATCATCGGTTGTGGACAGATAAAAACACATCGCGATGGAACCAAGGAACTCGCCTCCATCGCAGTTCGGCAGGAATGGCGGAAAATGGGAATTGCTTCGACCATCATCCGAAGGCTAATTGACAGAGCAGAAAGTCACTTATGGCTAGTGTGTCGAGCAGAATTAGCCGTTTTCTATATGAAATTTGGGTTTACTGAGGTCGAAGATATTAGCGCAATGCCAACTAACTTTCGAAGAATGAGGAGTGTGTCCAGGTACCTTTCATACATAATCCCCCAGGTCGGAAATTTCTCCATCATGACCCATCAATTAACCCCATCGCGGGAATATTAGGTAGATCGGTACGATCAAAAGATTTTTTTGTGTCCTTGGGGAAGCAAACAGAAACACCGTCTGAATTTCAGATCCAATCTGCCGTACGGATCGTCTTGAAGGCTCTCTCGTATTTTAAAGAATATCGCCAAAAACCCAGGAAACCAGGATTGCCACGCCCGCTAAGAAATATGCACCAGCTGCAATCAGATTTTGAGTTCGCATGTTCTGGCTCAGAATGTCGAGGTACATATTAAAATCGGTCACAAATTCTTCAATAACTTGCGTGGCTTGCGATGGTTGCTCTTCCTCATCTTGCATCACCGGTTTACGGATTCTGAATGTACGCAATGCGGTGCGTGAGTTGCGAAAATGGGCGAATGAAAGATAGAAGAAGATCACCATAAAAAAGAACCATATTATCTGAAGCATACAAATCCCTCCAATACTCAGGAGATAACCATCTTGTTGAATGAAAGATACAGTAAAACGCAATATGGGACAAACGGATAGGATGTCCTACGGGGAGATGAATAATTGACTAGAAATCCATAGAAATATGGCAGGCGGTTTGGTACTATTCAGAAATATCGAAATCGATATAGTCACCTCCGGGGTTGGATAAGATACTTGTTGATCCGTCGATTCTGGCCCTCATGAAGCTCCAATCTCCTGGGGTTCCTGAGATTACGAGAAATTCATCATCGCTGATCCAAAGCAAATCTGTGCCGCTGATTGTAAAAAGCGGCGCACCACCGTCGGATGCGATTATCAATTCAGTGGGATCCTCATTGCTGTAAACGAAGTGGAATCCATCTGGAGCCCAGCCTTTCCAATTGATCGATCCGATTTCAAATCGCACCTCCTCACTGCCATCCGTATTTGACAGGTATAGTTCACGCTGATTAGGGACATTGGTTTCGCGCAGAAATGCCACCCTGTTCAACTCTGGTGATAACGAGGTGGTTGAAAAG
>JAGLGG010000045.1 GCA_023144145.1 Anaerolineales bacterium
ACCCAGGACAATCATGCTTATCCAGACCGCGATTTGGCCAGAGATGCCCCAGCGTTCGATCCAAAGACCAAAAATCATCATCAAAAAGGGGAGTAACAGGACATAGTCTTCAGTGGAAATATGGGGTTCAAATAAAATCGAAACCGAAATTGTCAATGCCGCGGTCCATAAGAACCAGCCCACATTCTTTCCCCATACTTGTATCCATTCCCAAATAATGAACACAAAGAGAGCTGCCGGAAAACCAATTCGAAGCCAAGCAGCTGTTGAAGAAAACGAATCAACCAGAATACTACTCACCGAGTAAGTCATTCCCTTATTAAAGAGCTCTAAGGTTTGCTGGATCCATTCAAATGGCCAACTTGGTTGCGCAATTAAAGACAGACCTAGTATCAAAATGTGAAAAACAACTGTCGACCAAAACAACTGCCATCGTTGAGTTGAGATCGCCCACAATAAAACCAAAAGGACAATGATCACTGACATTTGCGGTTGGATGAATGCAAACGCTAACAGTAATCCAGCAATCCAGTCGTTTTCATGTTGGATTGCAAGGAGAGCTCCTGAAATCAGGACTGCTCCAAGGATCGATATGGGTCCAAGAATAATTGCACGCACTCCGTGATACCAGAGCAGTGCGAAAACAAAACTTCCAAGCAAGAGCAATCGACTTGGACTCCATTTCACCAATTGAATGCCAATGAACGTGAGTGCCAATAGCCCAACTTCAAGTGTTGTCATCCACATCGCACGAGCTATGTCGATAGAGAGCAGCGTGAATGGTGCATAAACCACAATGGCAGGTAGTGGGGGTGTGAAATATCCAAGAAATTCACCAGATTCTGGGTTTGCTGGTCGACCATAAAGCGCAGTTTGAACTTCACGGCGCACACCAGGATCATAAGGGCTATTTCCACCCTCAACCCAAGAATTCGCGGCTGTCCAACTCGCCAGGAATTCATTCCCGCCTGGGGATTCGAGCACGAAGCGATAGTTCGCATAGCTAAGCAGAATTAGCAACCCAGGTAACAAAATTATTAACGATGTTCGAAGCCAGGACGGATATCGCGGTCGCATTTAAACGCCTTGTGTGGGATCAGACACGTCGTAATACGTGGTCACCTGGTGAATGTTGGATGAGTATACGCCCCACCTATGTTAGGAGCAAAATTTGAATTGAGCAGTATTCAGAGGTGTTTTCAGATGGTTCATTCAAATAATCAACATCGCCACAGAAAAAAAAGGTCAATCGCAATCAGCGGAAGCCCACTTATACCCCCCCACTCACCTCGATGGCAGTTTTTCAGTGCGCTCATCAATACTATTTAGGGGGACTAGTAAACACGACTGCTCTTGAGTCTTCAAATTGGATTATCCAACCACTTCCTTTCAATGCCTGGGTAAGAGGGGCATGTGGCTCAATCATCACAAGCTGGATATCCCAGCGCATCAATTCCTGCTCCCACCCAGAACCAGCCAACCATATATTGAAATACTGATCCAAAATCTCATCACCAAAGAGATCTGTTCTTCCATCGACAAAACTTAGATACTCGGGATAGAGTTCCCACACGACGTATCCACCCCAGTTATATGAATTGAAAAGCTCTCCCGTAAACTGCTCCCTTTCAATTAGTTCAAACGCCTCGACTGGTATTTGATCCTGAACCCTTTCAGCATTTATTTCATCTGGAAGCTCTTTTGCAATTTTCAGTGATGCGGCAACGATGAATAAAATTAGAAGCGTCCAATTCAAGACACGCATCAAACTCTCAGAGAAATCCTCACCAGGTTTAATTTTAGAGATCACGTGATCAGTTATTGAACTTGCATGCCGGAAAAGAATTGGGAGCGCGGCCAAGCTGAATAGCGCGATATTTCGCCCTGCCGTCAGACTTAGATAGCCAAGCACGAGGGGAATCAGAACATCAACTGCAATGATTTTTCTTCTGGAGAGTGCCAGTGAAATCCATGTCATGAAAAACATTGCAAGAAAGGGGAGAGTTTCCCGACCATGAAAATCAGGCGTTTGCCACTCCGCGATGTAGTTCTGTAATGCTTGTATTGAGATTGTTTTGAAGGGGTATATCAGCATCACAGCACCATTTGGATTAAGAATTACTGCGACTAATGAGACCAAGCTCACAAGAATACCAGTGGTGATATATTTGCCTTGCTCTTGCCAGATATCTGTGAATCTGGTCCGATCATCAATAAGCTCTATAGCGACATCGATTAACTTGGAAATGAGGTACAACCCAACAAAGAGAAACCCAATGGCAAACCCGCCGTGGACGTTTACCCAAAGAATCATCACAAGCGGAAAGAACCACAGATCTCGAATCTTCCCGTTTCTCCAGCGCTCTAACAAAAAGATTGTGACACCACTAAGAGCAAAGGATATTATTTGCGGGCGTGCCGACCAGTAAACTGACGAGGCCGACACGGCCAGTAACAATAAAAATGCTTTTAATAAATCTCGACCTTCTAAAACGCGCCAAAC
Organism: Anaerolineales bacterium; assembly: GCA_023144145.1. Taxonomy (GTDB): domain Bacteria; phylum Chloroflexota; class Anaerolineae; order Anaerolineales; family E44-bin32; genus JAGLGG01. The sequence continues at coordinate 2,504 of JAGLGG010000045.1, forward strand.
AAATATGAATGCAATAACAATCATCACGCCTGTAAAAATATTCAATCCAGCATAGCTGAACCAATCAAAAACCCTGAATAACACAACCTGTGACAACCAACCCGGATAAATCCAGGGCTGCCCTTGCCGAGTCAGAGAGAATGGATCCGATTTTAATATCTCGCCCCGTTCTAGAATTTCCTGTCCTGCGCGTAGATGCCACCAGGTGTCATTCGCCACCGATGGATTGATAGCCATCGCGATAATACTTATCAGAGCCAACGTACGAACCAGCCGAGAAAAATTTAACATGTTTATCTGCATCATCTCCTGACGAAGGTCACGCAATCAATCTCCAAGGACTACTGGATTTCTTCCTCCTGCTGTTCATCTCCCCAGCTTTCTATCTGTAAATCCTGTGGTGTAACTAGTGAAGATAATTGGTAATAAAGGTGGTAATCGCCAATCCACTTTTCTTTCCAGGTAATCCCTCTCGCTTTGAAATTGGATTCCAAGCGCAGATCCAATTCCGGATGATTCGTAGTTATGAACGCAGCTCGATCACTCTGAGCAACATCTAAATCATAAAGCTGATAGCGATTATCACGGCTCGTGTAGCGAAAATCTTCATGGTATGGCAATTTTGGAACAAAGATTACGCGCTCCTCGGACAAAAACGCAATCGGGTAAGTGACCCAATAATTGGAATATCCTCGGGTTTCTCCATTTTGTTGGAGGAACTCAATTAGCTTGCTATCATAAGAATGATCGATCCACGTGACCGGATCAAATTGGGTTGTCAATCCTGGAGGCTTTCGAACTGCAGATTGCATCGTCCCCCACAAATTGAACAATAGAATTCCGGCGATGACAACATATATCTTGGTATTAGAAACACCCTGCTTTGAGAAACCATCCAAAACCATCCCCGCAAGTAGCGCCATAGGGACTACCAAAGGAAGGAAATAACGACCGGATGGATCAGCACCAAAAGGAGTGAATATAAAGCCAGTCATCAATGTAATCCCAACCCCGAAGAGGAGCCAACGCCCTTCAAAGGACTCATCCCTAGCTCTTAGATTTCTGATGCTAAACATTATGACGGTTAGCCAAAATGCGAGTGCTAATGGAATTAGCGGGGCTGCAAGCCACCGAATTCCCCAAGGTGGCCTTAATCCAAATACGACTGTTGTGCCAAACAGGAACAGGTTTGTCAAATGGTCGTATACCGAAAGGAGGATATTGCTCGCACTTGCCCCTGATATTGCAGAGCCAAACAACTCTCTGAAGAGTACTCCAAATCCGTTATTAATCCCCCACACAAATATAGGTGCAACACCGAGCGCGCCTGTGATAAGTGCTGAAGAAATTGCCACCGTTGATAAGCGTTTGCTCCGCTCTCGCACAAGATCATAAATCAAGAGTAAAGCGCTGGGCAGAATATATACAATCGTGATGCCGAAGGCCCAAAATCCCAACCCCGAAAGTAAACCCCAAAGGGCATACCATCCTGCTGAATGCTTGGATGTCGCACGTAATGCAACGATCAAGATTAGGTTCCCGATTAACAATGCCTCACCATAACCACCAAGTGAAATCGTGGTGTAAAGGGTTGTGTTAACGGTGGGGATAACGAGAATCACAACCCCCATGAGAGCAACCCTTTCTGATTTAAAGATCATCTTCCCTAGCATTGCTGCGGAGATGATTGTGAATGAATATAGGACGATCTGAATAACTCGGATCACAATAACTTTTTGCCCAAACAGATAAAATCCCCCCGCCACGATGGTTGTATCCAGACTTCCCATATATGCCTGGCCATAAAAGAAAGTGGGCCAACTCCCCCCTAATGTGTGCCTGGCCATTAACGCAACGATCGCCTCATCAGAATTAAATGGAAAAACGTTGAGTGTTACCAAAATGATCTTCAAGAGCGCGGAGAGAATTGAAAGCCCGAGTACCCTCACCAAAAAAGGTGAGGGGCGGAATGTCATGCGCTTTCGGGGAGCCAAACCCATCAGTATAATCCCCACGTGAAGAAATTTCGCTTCTATTACCTCGAAATCATCATTATCAGTCTGATGATTATTGCACGCGTCGTACCTGGTCCCAGAACTATTGATGATGCTTATATAACCTTCAGATATGCACAAAACATCATTGATGGTAATGGTATGGTTTACAACCCCGGCGAAAGGGTTTTAGGAACTACCACGCCCATATATTCATTCACGATGGCCATCTTAGGCAGCATATTTGGGGGCGTTGATGCACCATATCCCTGGATTTCCCTACTTGTAAATACCTTTGCAGATGCTCTCACTGCCATCTTGCTCATACGACTTGGCCAAAGCTTAGGTCATCGACGGGCAGGTTATGCCACCGCGTTTATTTGGTCTATTGCGCCAATGTCCGTTACCTTCGCAATCGGTGGTATGGAAACAAGCGTATTTGTATGTCTGATGGTTGCCACATTTTACTTTTATTCAAAGGGCTCGCTAGTCCCTGCGAGCATGATGGCAAGCCTAAGTTTACTGACTCGACCTGATGCACTGCTCTTTATCTTACCGCTTGGTCTGGACCGCTTGCGACGCGCTATCTTCGTCCGCCAATCCAGCCTGAGGGAGCGCATATCATTTAATGAGGTTGCTGCATTTGCTGTTCCGACCCTTTTATGGGTTGTTTTCGCATTTCTCTACTTTGGCAATCCACTCCCAAATTCCATTGCTGCCAAGACCGCCGCCTATCTCCTTCCTGGCGAAGCAGCTTTGATTCGATTGCTTCAACATTATGCGACTCCCTTTTTGGGTCATTTAGCGTTTGGCAGGATTTGGATCATTCTGGGTTTTATCTTATTCCCCATCGTATTTGGATTGGGTGCCTTAAGAGTTATCCGAGAAAAACCCAGTAATTGGGTCATCCTCGCCTACCCCTGGATTTATATAGTCGCTTTCTCGATCGCCAATCCTCTAATATTTCGTTGGTATCTCACCCCTCCCCTGCCAGTTTACTTCATGGGAATATTCATGGGATTCGAGCGAATCGCTCAAGATATTAAAAGGCCTATGCTGACAATCATAGTAGCGGTGGTCGCCTTTACTTTAACGGCGAATGGCTGGACCCTTCACCCTGATCATGGCCCCGATCGTCCGGCGCCTGACATGGCATACATTAAGCTTGAGCTGATGTACGAAGAAGTCGGGCGAGAATTGAAGAATAAGATCGCTTCTGATGAGACCCTCGCTGCTGGAGATATTGGCGCGCTCGGTTATTTTTCACGTGCCAGGATCCTTGA
>JAGLGG010000046.1 GCA_023144145.1 Anaerolineales bacterium
ACATGTTTGATGAAACCACAGCTCAAGTAATTCGTGTCCAATACGGTGGAAGTGTAAATAAAGAGAATATTCAATCCTATTTGACTATGCCCGAGGTGGATGGCGCGCTGGTTGGAGGTGCTAGTTTGAAAACCGACTTCGTCGACCTTGTGAAGGGTGCTATCCCAAAGTAAGTAGTTACTTAGTAGTTATGTAAATGAAAAACTGGGGCACGAAATATTATCTCGTGCCCCAGTTCATGTTTACGTGATAATGGTCATAGACCTATGTGTATCTCATCTACAACACCAACAATTACTGCACGAATTGCACCAGGATCGATCCCTAATATTTGTCGGGCGCCATTTCCTTCATCGATCACCATGACAGTATCACCAGGTCCGGCCTGGACTACATCCACAGCGATGTCGTAGTAACCGGTCTCATTTCCTTCCAGATCCAATTGGTCGACCAGCAGCAATTTGCGATCCTGCAAATGATCGATCTTAATCGTCGCCACAACGCTCCCGATAACTTTGCCTATGTACATTATTCTCTCACCCCTGGATCCGGCAAATACCAAACTGCCGTGGGTTGAGATCTCCTGGGTCCATTTTCAACACTGACTTCATCAACGATCCCAGTAATTGCCAAATCCACAGGAACAAATACTTCAGGCATAGCCTGAGCGCCTTCACGGCTGGCTACCATAAAGACCAATTCCCCGGGACCAGCTTGTTGGGTGGCATCGGCAGCGATCACCGCCCTGCCCTGGGGGTTCAAATCCTCATCTAGTGGTTGAACAACGAGGAACTTGATCCCTTCCAGACCATCATATTTTCGCGAGGCTACGACCGTCCCAATCACCCGTCCGAATTTCATAGCTGATCAACCACCCTTGATCGGAATCGAGTAGCATCCGAAACATTACCCCACATTTCAGGATGTAACTGTGGGATTACAACCTGTCTGACAAGCAGTTCCGGGCTCTCCAAAACACCAATGCCAATATCGACCGCTGCCTCTACATCGGCAACCAACCCAGAAAATAAAACAATACCTTTGCCGCCCAGACCATCCGCCAAGCGAACTTCAACCAGTCTAACCTCGGCCCCTTTGATACCGGCATCGGCGGCATGAATACTTGCTGCTACGGTCGTTGTTTCGATAACCCCGAGGGCATCATTCGGATTAGGAACCCGTCCGCCAACGATCGATTCGACGACTTCGGGGTGTACTTGTGGTAGCAATACATAATCTAGGAGACATGTACTTCCTACCGCCCTCCCCTCTTGGAGAGCCTCCTCAACATCTGCGACTTCACCACCGATTAAGACTAGATATTTGCCCGGTTGAACTGTACCGGATTTGATGACATCGATGGGAGCGCGCTTGACCATTGCATCCGCAGCTTTGATGCCAGTGGCTATACTGCTGAATTCAATAAGCGCAAGTGCTGGTTCAATCATCCTTGATCAACCCTCGCATTCCCATCTTTGGTCCTAAGGCTTTGTCAAGGATAAAGATTCCATTCATAAACCAGGTTACTTACATCCTTGACAAATGCTTATGTTGTTCCGTCCTTCATCTATCCTATCTAAACAAGCACTTAGGACGGATCACTAGACGATCCGAAAGTAATCTTTGAGTGTGCATCGTCGAACCCTACTAAAACTGAGCGGGCTGGTGACACCTTCTCCGGTTGGGCTGGCGATTGTGAAAGAGCAATATCCCTCACCGCCATATCCAACACCCGCGAAGGAGGGGCCATTCTTGACAAAAATACTGCAGTCCATCTCTCTCGCCATCCGGCTGAGATTATCCAGGTTCTTCGAATGCATCATCGCCGTATGACGAAAACCGTGCTCAACTTTTTTGGCTAGATCGATCCCCTCGTCCGCAGTTCCTACGCGCACAAGCGGCATAATGGGCATCATTTGCTCCGACAGTACAAGTGGGTGATCTTGCTCTACCTCAACCAGCACCATCCGGACTTCATCTCCTACTTCAATTCCTATCTCGCGCAGCAGAACGTTTGCATTCTTGCCGATGAAGTCTTTGTTCATCGTGCCATATTTGCCCCTTGGGGGAATTTCGACAAAGATGGATTTCATGAGCTGGTTTAGTTGTTGTGTGTCAATCTCATAAGCACCATACCTGCACATCGCGGCTTTTAATTCGTCTGCAACACTTTCAACGACAATGGTTTCCTTTTCATCGATGCAAATGATATTGTTGTCAAAGGATCCCCCTGCCACAATGTCCCGCCCTGCTTGCTCGATATCGGCGGTTTCATCCACAACTGCTGGGGGATTTCCTGGTCCGGCGCATACCGCTCGTTTTCCACTTTTCATTGCTGCACGAACAACGCCTATTCCTCCGGTCACCGTGAGCAGATCTACTCCCTTATGCTGCATGATCTGCTGGGCGGTTTCGATCGTTGGGCTTTGAAGGGCATTTACTAAATTTGCGGGCCCTCCCGCTTCCACAATCGCCTCGTTTACCAGCTGCACCGTAAAATTGGAACATTGCGTCGCGCCAGGATGTGCGTTGAACACGATCGCATTCCCTGCGGCAACCATCGAAATGGCATTGCAAATAATGCTCGAGGTGGGATTCGTGCTTGGTACAATCGAACCAATAACACCAAACGGCGCACGTTCAATAAGTGTTAATCCACCATCTCCGCTCCATGCGACAGGTGAAAGAACTTCAGTTCCTGGCGCTTTATTTGCATTCAGGAGGTTTTTCTGAACCTTATCCTCGTAACGACCCATTCCCGTCTCTTCCCAAGCCATACGAGCCAAGATTTGAGCGTTCTCGCGCATAATCCTCCGAATGTGAGAGACCATCTGTTCGCGTATTTCAAGCGGAAGATTTCCCAATTGAAGGAACGCCTGCCTTGCAGCAGTTACAGCGCTCTCCACATCTGGAAACAAATTCTCAGCATGCTTTAGAGAAGGTGCAGGACCAGGAGCCTTGGCAATCGACTTTGCCTCTGGAAGAGGTCCGTGTCGGACCCGCTCACCTTGCCGCAACTCCGACATTACCTGCTCAACAATCGAGTCAATTCGAGCATCGTCTAACATTAGCCGACCTCAGATTTATCGTACGTCACGTCACCGTCAACCTCTAAGAGATCGACAATGGCCATGATTACACCATCACAGGGGCGTTGGTAAGTCATTTTGGTTTGTCGCGCTGCGCTTCCGGTTGCGTACAGGACCACCTCGCCTAACCCAGCCCCGACAGCATCTGCCGCGACTCGGTAACCACCAGTCTCTTTTCCCTCGATGTCAATCTGTTTGAGCACGAGAAATTTCAACCCAGACATAGACGGTTCTTTTCGTGTGGCAACCAACGTACCCACCACTCTACCTAGTAGCATCGCTAACTCCGTCCTTGATCTTTCAAACATGGTCCAGGCATGTTTCCAGACCACATCTACCCATCATCACCTCATGAGGTCAAGAATGAGCATCTCCCATTTATTCAGATGCTTCTGCTGGACCGCGACCGAGCGGCAGGGCACGATCGACATTCATGTGTGGGCGCGGGATGACGTGTATTGCAACTACCTCGCCAACCTTCTCTGCCCCGCGCGCGCCTGCCTCAACAGCCGCTTTTACAGCAGCAACGTCTCCACGCACGACTGCGGTAACATGACCACCGCCCGTCTTCTCATAAGCCACCAGCTCAACCTTGGCGGCCTTGACCATCGCATCCGATGCCTCTACCATTGCCGGATAACTTCTGGTCTCTATCATCCCTAACGCTTCAGTCATACCATATTCTTCAGCCATCATTTCCTCCTGATATTGTGTTCTTTTTCTAACGCACCGATCCTGCGATCACGTAGAAAAGTGCCTATCACTCTCTTTTCTTTTCTTCCTTTTCTCGTCCTGTAACACCTTCAATTGCGGCAACAGCTGCGCCGTAACCTGCCATAATGTCTCTTTCTTCGCCTCCCAAGTAAACTCTTCCAAAGCTTCCAAAGGCTCGAACGTCGAGAATGTTGATGTTCGCCGCCTTTTCTGCTTCATTGGCAGCTAGAGAGGCATAACCAGCCGGCTCTACCTCAAGCACATACAAGGTCTGGCCAGCAAGCAGCATGTG
>JAGLGG010000047.1 GCA_023144145.1 Anaerolineales bacterium
GGCAAAAAGTATTGTGTCAAAGATGGTGAGATGATCTACGTTCGATTCAATGTCTAAGGAGATCTACATTGGCAACAAAATACGAACAAGGTGCGTGGAGTTTGGAGGAGCTCTTCTCTTCCATCGGCGGAGAAGACGTTTCGGCGGCATTGGCGGAGTTGGAAAAGGGGGTGGAGGCATTCGAGGGGAATCGAGAGGAGCTTTCGGACGATATTAGCACTGAAAAATTTCTCAAAATCCTAGATGGTTACGATGCCTTAGCACGCATGGGCAGGAGATTGGTTGGATTCGCGCATTTACACTTTTCTGAGGATACACAAAACCAAGAGGCACAGGCCTTTTTAGGAAGGATTCAGCAACTTGGCGCAGAGTTTCAGAATCGAACTCTGTTTTTCAACCTATGGTGGAAATCTCTCGACGATGGTCTGGCAGATGGGTTGATGAAGGAAGCAGGGGATTATGCCAACTGGCTCGAGAATCTCCGGTTGCAAAAACCTTATACCCTTTCCGAACCCGAAGAAAAAATTATCAATCTGAAGGATGTGAACGGCGCCAGTGCAATTGTCAATTTATACACTTCGCTCACAAATCGATATACCTTCAAGATGGAAGTGGACGGCGAAGAAAAGGAGCTGACGCGGGGCGAACTATCCGTTTACGTTCGCGACCATGATCCTAGCCATCGTGAAACCGCATATAAAGAATTGAACAGAGTCTTCGCAGCGGACGCAGCGATACTGGGACAGATGTATCAATACCGGGTGCGGGACTGGAAAACTGAGCATGTGGATTTGAGGGGGCATCAATCTCCAATCGGGGTGCGTAACTTGGGAAACAATGTCCCTGATGATGTGGTGGATGCTTTGCTTGAATCCTGCCGAAACAATGCCAAAATATTCCATCGTTTCTTTAAGCTTAAAGCACGCTGGATCGGAATGGATAAACTGAGGCGCTACGATGTTTATGCGCCGGTTGCCAAGTCAGATAAAACTTACAACTTTGCAGACGCGGTCGAAATGACGCTCGAGAGCTTTGATAAATTCGATCCCAAATTTGCAGAAGAAGCTCAGAAAGTGTTGGATGAAAACCATTTGGACAGTGAGGTCAGGAGGGGAAAGCGAAGTGGGGCGTTTTGTTCAACGCTCACGCCAGATCTGACCCCCTGGGTTTTGACGAATTATCAAGGCCGACCGGGCGATGTCGCCACCTTGGCACATGAACTTGGGCATGCGTTGCATTCGCTCCTTTCGAACCATCATACGGCCCTAACCCATGATCCATCTCTGCCGATGGCTGAGACGGCTTCGACATTCGCTGAAATGTTGTTGATTGATCATCTTCTTTCACAAGATCCCGACCCGGCCGTGCAGCGAGACCTGCTCTTCCGCCAGGTGGACGATTCATATGCGACCATCATGCGGCAGGCATACTTCGCCATGTTTGAGAGATCAGCCCACGAGAAGATCAAGGGTGGCGCAACTGTTGATGAAATCTCGGAGGTCTATTTCCAGAATTTACAGGATCAGTTTGCAGATTCGCTCGATCTCAGTGAGGATTTCAAAATCGAGTGGGTAGCAATTCCTCACTTCTATCACACCCCCTTCTATGTCTATGCCTATGCCTTCGGCAAATTGCTCGTTTTGTCACTTTATAAGCAATATGTTCAAGAGGGCGAGAGCTTCAAGCCTCGTTATATCAATATCCTCGCAGCTGGCGGGGCTGATGCGCCTGTTCGAATCCTAGACAAAGCTGGTGTGGATGTCCGCTCCCCCGATTTTTGGCAAGGTGGTTTCGACGTGATCGGAGAACAAGTGGAGAGGTTGGAAGGGATCGAGATATCAGCGTGAGCATCTAGCCGACTCATTTCGTTAAGTTGCGTGTGAAAAAGTGTTGGGGACGTGCATAACGTGCACATCCCCAGCATTTCACTTTGGCGGAGAGGGTGGGATTCGAACCCACGGTGGCCCGTAAAGACCACAACGGTTTTCGAGACCGCCCCGATAATCCACTCTGGCACCTCTCCGTGCACATGGATTATACAGGGGACTGGGGATGGTTCAAGGGGAAGGGTGGACAGTAATAAGCGTAGGGGGGGTTTCTATACCCGCCTGATTCTTAAAAATCGTAGGCCAGGTTTCCATACCTGGCCTACGTAAATTAATCGTCGGTAGTAAAATCCTTGCGCAAGCCTCAATTAAATCTCCACTTCTTGCCCCATCTCAGGGTATTGGACATCCTCCATCCCACGTTCCGATAAAACTTCCATCAGCGTTGTTGCACTTTTTCCTTCACCATGCACGAGAAATATTTCTTTCACCCTTCCTTTTAGGGCTGTGGCGTATTCAACTAAGGCTGATTGCCCGGCGTGCGCAGACAGACCATCAATGTGTTCAACTCGAGCATTCACACGGTGTTTTTCCCCAAAGATCTTCACATGCTTCACCCCTTCCAAGAGCCTGCGACCCAAGGTATGAGGCGCCATCCAAGAGGTAACTAAAATCGTATTATTAGGATTATCGATATTGTTGCGTAGGTGGTGCAGGATCCTTCCAGTCTCTGCCATGCCGGATGCGGAGATAATCACAACTGGTCCTTGGTAGGAATTGATCGATTTACTTTCCTCAACCGAGCGGGTGTACTGGAGAAGGTCAAATCCGAACGCGGAGCCATGTGGATCCTTGGCCATGAAGTCGATGGTTTCTGCATCGAAGCACTCACTATGCTGGCGAAAGATGTCGGTCACATTAATGGCAAGGGGACTATCCACAAATACCGGGAGGTTTGGTATATCTCCCTTTTCAATCATTTGGTGCAGATAGTATACGAGTGTTTGGGTCCTTCCAACTGCAAAGGAGGGAATGATTACCTTGCCACCTCGACTGACGGTCCTTTGGATGATGGCCTGGAGGTCATCATAAGCTTGATCGGGAGGAGCATGAGATTTGTCACCGTAGGTGCTCTCCATGATGAGGTAATCAACGTCTGCTGGTAGCACTGGATCCTTGAGAAGAGGCAGTTCATATCGACCGATATCCCCGGAGAACATTAGTCGAACTTTCCGTCTATTTTCCTCCAACTCAAGCACAATTCCCGCTGATCCTAGAATGTGCCCTGCCTCAACCAACTCGGCTTTGACTCCGGGTACAGGCTCAAAGGGATGTTTATACTCCACCCCAACGAGCTGCCATGCCGCGCGCATCGCATCCTCAATCGTGTAAAGAGGCTCAATTGGACCTTTACCTTGCTTTGCACGCTTCTTATTGATGAATTGAACGTCATACTCCTGTATATGACCGGAGTCGCGCGTCATGATATCCGTAAGGTGCTTGGTTGGATAAGTGCAATAAATGGGTCCTTCGAATCCTTGCCGAACCAGATTGGGAAGATTTCCAGAGTGATCGATGTGCGCATGGGAGAGAACTACGGCATCAATTTCACTCGATTTGAAGGGGAAGTTAAGATTGCGTTCGTAGGTTTGCTTACGCCGTCCTTGATAAAGACCGCAATCTAACAATAGACGACTGCCATTGATGCTGATCAAATGCCGCGAGCCAGTTACGGTTTGAGCGGCACCGTGGAAGCTGATTTTCATAGGAACCTCTAAATGTTGAGTTAGTTTATGGAAAAAAGTCAGGATCCACTGCAGCTTGCTGCGGGGGATCTTTACTTGGGCTTGAGAAGTTCGAGAATTTCTACACCATAGTTACGGAATCGCCATTCCATCGGTTTCATCAATTGGTGCAGTTCATGTAAATTTTGTGGTCCTGCATGTGCAATTTCCCAAACAATGTCCCTGGACAGAATTACATCTGAATCGACTCGTCTACCTTCGGCCTTCGCTTTCCTCCAAGTGCGCAATTTCTTATAGCGTGTTGCCACGGGCTCTCTAAGCCGTTCTGTAGGAGGTCGTGTGGGAGGGGTTGCGAGTTGTCCCCGATCTATTGCCGTTAATAATCCACTGCCGTAGCGTCGAATTTGACGCGTGGTCATGCCAGGGAGGTTGCCTAGATCTTCCAAAGAAGTTGGATTATCAAGCGCAATCTCGAGCAGCGTTTTATCGCCTATCACCTTGAAGGGAGGTCGATTTTGTTGCTTGGCATGTTCTTCACGAAAGAGATAAATTTCTCTGAGCACGGCTGCTCGCTGTGGCTTCAGTCTGCGAGCCCCATTAATTTTCCAGAAGCGGTCAGGGTCGAAAATATTCTCATTGGGCTGGTACATCGAGAGCCGAAGCCATTCTTCTTTGGCCTCGTCCCACCGACCTTCAGCGTGAAGACTCGTTGCTAGGCGATCACGCAAGGGTAATAAATAATGTGTATCTAAACGCGCGTAGTTGAGCAATTCTGGCGGGAGAGGTCTCTGACCCCAATCCGCTCGTTGCCATTTTTTATTTACCTTGACTCCAAATTCCTCTTCTAAGACGTTGCCTAGGCCGGTGCGCTCTCTCCCTAAAGTTCGCATGGCAACACGGGTATCGAAGATGTTGTTGATTTCAAATCCAAAATCACGCTTCAAGCACAGGATGTCATATTCTGCTGCATGAAAAATCTTTTCAATTTTATTGTTTCCAATGATTGAGCCAAGCGGCTCAAGATCGATATCCTGCAATGTGTCTAACAGATAATCGGTTTGGGGGACGGAGATCTGGATCATGCATACCTGTTCTTTGTACGCGAAGAGACTATTCGATTCAGTATCCACAGCAATTCTTGGCTGAGCACGAAGCTCATTGATTGCCTTTTCGAATCCGGCGTCGGTTTCAATCAAGTGAGGATTAGGTAATTTGCCTTGAGCCATAGGGTCTATTATACCTAGTGTAATCGACCATAAAAGGTCTTAATTGACACAACGTGGCAACCATGTTACAAATAACTTGATTATCTTCAGCTGATGGGTGAGCGATCAGCGAGAACCAAGACCCTCATAAAACTTAGGAGAGATTGCATGACCAACGAGGCTGCGGCAGAGTTGCAGGTTGAAGCCCCTGCTAGTCTTCCGCTAAGTAGGCGGGAGTTTCTTTATTATGTTTGGGGTGCATCAATGGCTGTTTTATTGGCCGGCGGTGGAGGAGCAACGATTTGGTTCATCCTTCCTCGGTTTAGAGAGGGGGAGTTCGGTGGTGTTTTCACGGTGCCTCGGTCAGAAATTCCACCAGAGGATGCGCCTCCAAAGGAATTCGCTGCCGGTCGTTTCTGGCTGGTGAACATTGGACAGGATACGCTGGAGGATACCCGCCAACCGTCGGATTACCCAATCTCATCAGGAGTTCGGGCCATATTTAAAGTCTGTACCCACCTGGGGTGTCTGTATAGATGGAATGCCACCAATGACCGCTTCCAGTGCCCTTGCCACGGCTCAAAATTCTTAAAAACCGGTGCTCGGATTGACGGCCCTGCTCGTCGAAACCTGGATGTTTTTATCATGGAGGCAGTTGATGACCTGGGGAATGTACTTGCCCAGACTGAACCCAGCATGGACAGCACGGAAGGCACACCTTTGGTTATCCCTGAAAACGCAACGAGCCTCAGGGTGGATACGGGTAGGCGTGTGACCGGAGGGTCGAATTCGAAGCCTGGCGGCGGAATGT
>JAGLGG010000048.1 GCA_023144145.1 Anaerolineales bacterium
GCAGAAACCAAGGCGCCTGTTGACGATGAACCAGAAGTCGTCGCTGAAGTCGAGGAACCTGCAGAAGCCAAGGCGTCTGTTGACGCGCCTGCTGACGATGAATCAGAAGCCGTCGCTGAAGTTGATGAATCTGCAGAAGCCAAGGCGTCTGTTGACGCGTCAATTGACGTGTCAGTAGACGATGAACCAGAAGCCGTCGCTGAAGTCGAGGAACCTGCAGAAGCCAAGGCGTCTGTTGACGCGCCAGCTGACGATGAACCAGAAGCCGTCGATGAAGTTGAGGAACCTGCAGAAGCCAAGGCGTCTGTTGACGCGTCAATTGACGTGTCAGTAGACGATGAACCAGAAGCCGTCGCTGAAGTCGAGGAACCTGCAGAAGCCGTCGCTGAAGCTGAGGAACCTGCAGAAGCCGAAGCGTCAGATGACGTGTCAATTGACGTGTCAGTTGACGATGACTCCGTGGAACAAGATGAGGTTGTGGAGGACGACAGGCATTGGTACGTCGTGCACTGTTATTCAGGTTATGAGAACAAAGTTCGACATAATTTGGAACAGCGTATCGAGACGATGGGTATGAAGTCAGAAATCTTCGATGTCGTCGTCCCAACTGAAGAAGAGATAGAAATAAAAGACGGGAAAAAACGAACTGTTGAGCGCCGCGTGTTCCCAGGCTATATCTTGGTGCAGATGATCCTGTCGGAAGAGTCTTGGTATGTGGTGCGGAACACCCCAGGGGTCACGGGCTTCGTGGGTATGGGAAACGAGCCAACACCGTTGAGGCCAGAAGAAGTCGCATCCATCGTGAAGCGCATGGAAGCGGAGGCACCACGTATCAAGGTGACCTATTCACTTGGTCAGAAGGTCCGCATTATTGATGGCCCTTTCAACGATTTCATCGGAACAGTCGATGATATCGATATGGAGAGAGCCAAAGTTCGTGTGATGGTCTCATTTTTCGGAAGGGATACGCCAGTAGAACTTGATTTTTTGCAGGTTGAGAAGGCATAAAGAAGCTAACAGCTATCAGCTGTCAGCAAGAACAAATAGGATATTTCGCCCTCAGTTTTTTGCTGACCACTGACTACTGACTACTGAATACTTAAGGAGAAAATGTGGCAAAGAAATTAAAGACTGTTCTACGTTTGCAGATCCAAGCGGGAAAAGCCAATCCAGCTCCACCCATTGGTCCAGCGTTAGCACCCCATGGGATCAATTTGATGGCTTTCTGCAAGGATTACAACGCAAGAACCTCAAGCAAAATGGGTGAAATCATTCCAGCAGAAATCAGTATCTTTTCTGATGGATCTTTCAGTTTTATTTTGAAGACACCTCCAACTGCCGTATTACTGCGAAAGGCTGCGGGCGTTGAAAAAGGTTCCGCCGAGCCCAATCGCGAGAAAGTCGGAAGTGTGACATCGGATCAAATTCGTGAAATTGCAGACATTAAGATGAAGGATCTTAATGCCGTTGATGTCGAAGGGGCAATGCGCCAAATCGAGGGGACGGCGAGGAACATGGGAATCGTAATCGAGGATTGAGTGGGAGGGCCTTGAACTGGACCCGCAAACACCACAAGGAGATTTTATGACTAAAAGAGGCAAAAAATATCGAGAGGCTGCCGAAAAAATTGATCGAGATCGACTTTATGAGCCACGGCAGGCGATCGAACTAACCAAAGAGACGTCAATTTCGAAATTCGACGGGACTGTGGAGGTCCACATTCGGCTGGGTGTTGACCCTCGTCACGCAGATCAGTTGGTGCGTGAAACCGTCATGCTGCCCCATGGTCTTGGTAAAACTGTGACGGTTTTAGTCTTTGCTGAGGGGGATGATGCTCGAGCAGCAACAGAGGCCGGAGCCGATTACATAGCTGATGATGAGATTATCGAAAAAATTCAAGGCGGGTGGTTTGAGTTTGATTCCACTGTGGCAGTCCCTGAAATGATGGGAAAAGTTGGGCGGCTTGGAAAGATTCTTGGTCCACGTGGCTTAATGCCTAATCCAAAGGCAGGGACTGTGGTTCCAGGGGATGACCTGCCGCGTGTTATTAATGAACTGAAGGCAGGGCGCGTTGAATTTAGAGCAGATAGAACTGCAAATATTCATGTGCCCATCGGAAAAGCCTCATTTGAGGCGGAAAAACTTTATGAAAATATGGCTGCCCTTATGGAAGTTGTTAAGAGAGCACGCCCTGCATCTGCCAAAGGAACATACCTTCGCAAAGTAACCCTGACGTCCACAATGGGCCCTGGGATAAGAGTTGATCCAATTGAGGCCGAGGCAATGGCCGAATAAGAGGGTGGAAAAAAAATAATCTAGATATTTGGTACAATATGTTCGGCTTCGCCTAAGACAGCGGGTGCCATTTATTCAAAGTGGCTTAATTTCCTGCCGAGGTGAAGATTCAGAGAAACACGTTCTTTGTTTTCTAAAAAAGACCCCCTGAATCTTTGCTTCACAATGCAATGCGAAGCAAAGATTTTTATTATGAAGGAGGTGAGTGACTTTGGCGATAAGCAAAGAAAAGAAGGAAGAACTCGTTGCAAATTATCAGGATCTTCTGACGAATAGTAATGGGATCATCATAACATCCTACTCAGGCGTATCTGTTAAAGAGCTCGAAGTAGTTCGTCGAAAAATCCGCGATTTAGGTGGAGAGTTTCATATAGTAAAGAATACACTCTTCGCTTTGGCAATGAATGAAGTGGGAATGTCGCTGCCGGAGGAGACCTATACCGGAACCACAGCAATAGGATTTGCTAATGAGGAAATCCCGGCTGTCGCAAAGGTGATTGTCGATTTGGCACGAGATGTGGAGTCGGTAAGTCTCAAAGGCGGATTAATCGAAAAAATCACCTATGATGCCGCTCAAGTTGAAATGATGGCAGATCTACCACCGCTTCCAGTTCTTAGAGCTCAACTGCTCAGTATACTGCAAGCGCCCGGAAGCAGAATCGCGATGGTCTTGGCGAGTTCAGTGCGGCAACTGGTGAATGTAACCAAAGCATTTGCTGATACAGAAGAAGCGAATGCCGCCGCACCTGCATAAGCAACGAAAATATTAAAAATATGCGAATTTATTTAGGAGAATATGTGAAATGGCTGATATTGAAAAAATTGCTGACCAATTGAGTGAACTTACTGTGCTCGAGGCTGCGGAACTCACGAAGCTGCTTGAGGAGAAGTGGGGAGTGTCCGCTGCTGCTCCCGTTGCAGTGGGAGCGATGCTGGCTGGGGGAGCAGCAGAGCCTGTTGAGGAGAAGACCGAATTTGATGTCATTCTAAAGGAAATCGGGCCTAAGAAGATTGATGTGATCAAGGCCATTCGGCAGATTACGAGCCTCGGCTTGAAAGACGCGAAAGAGATGTCCGAAACCGCTGGTGTAAAGGTTCTTGAGCAGGCAGGTAAAGAAGCCGCACAAGACGCCAAGAGTAAACTGGAAACCGCGGGTGCAGTTGTAGAACTTGCGTAGCGTGTTGATAGGCTTATTGAAGCCGCCAACTTTGGCGGCTTCTCTGTTTACCCCGTTGGAAAATGTTTCAATGTGGTATATTCCTCGATATGAAGTGGGGGCGTTATGCGAGAAAGAATTTTGATCATTGAAGATGATGATCGGATCCTACAATTCATTCGACGCGGATTAACTTACGAAGGCTTTAAGGTTGAGACCGCTGAAGATGGTCCCACCGGTTTGGCATCTGCAAGAGATATACCTCCCGATCTGGTTATACTTGACTGGATGCTTCCTGGAATGGATGGTTTGGAGGTGTGTCGTCGTTTGCGCGCGGCTGGCGAGATACCGATATTGATGTTGACTGCCAAAGATTCGGTGCCAGATCGAGTTGAAGGTCTTGATGCGGGTGCGGATGATTACTTGGTCAAACCGTTCGATTTTGATGAATTGCTTGCTAGAATTCGCGCCCTTCTGCGCCGGACGAAGTCAAGCGGCCCAGATATCTTATCATTCGCCGATCTCAAACTGGATACCGGCACCCACCTAGCCTCGCGGGGTGACCGATCGATCGAACTCACAGCGAAAGAATATGAGCTGCTGGAGCTGTTATTACGCCATCCAAGGCAGGTTCTTACACGCGATGTGATTTATGACCGCGTTTGGGGCTATGATTTCGGTGGTGAAAGCAATATTATCGAAGTTTATGTCCGTTATATTCGCCAGAAGACTGAGGAAGAAGGCGAACCTCGTTTGATCCACACTGTCCGAGGTGTTGGCTACGTCCTACGGGAATCAATTTGACGCTACGCGCTCGCTTAACCCTATGGTATACGACTTTCCTGACAGGAGTCCTTGTAGTTTTCGGGATCGTTGTTTACCTGATGCTATCCTTCAGCCTCACTCGTCAAGTCGAGGATACTTTGGAAAGAACGGCTGACGATATCCTCAGGGCAAGCCAGGTGAGTATTGGGGGCATTCCCCTTTCAAGTATCCAACTCGAACTTGATCTTACTGCCAATGTTTTTGTTCAGGTTTTTGATAGCGAGAGAGACCTTCTTCGACAAACGATGAATTTCCCTGAAGTTGGACATTCATTTGACGATGAGGCCTTGAACACCGAAGTGCCTTTATTTACGAGTATGAACTTCGGAGATGCTCGGATCCGAGTTCTCACCGTTCCGGTCTACGATGAAGGGAATAATAACATCATAGGGTACATACAATTGGCGGAAACGCTGGCGACTGTCGATCAGGCGCGCGAGCTACTCCTTTTTATCCTGATAGGTGGTGCCCTGATTGCTGTTGGTGTATCTGCAGTTGTTGGATGGGTCACTGCAGAAACCGCGCTTCGTCCCATTGGAGAATTGACCGAGTCGGCAATAAATATTACGCGAGCAGACGACCTTTCCCGCCGTATTCCTCAAACAAGCCCCGCGAA
Source organism: Anaerolineales bacterium (assembly GCA_023144145.1). Lineage (GTDB taxonomy): Bacteria > Chloroflexota > Anaerolineae > Anaerolineales > E44-bin32 > JAGLGG01. The sequence goes on from JAGLGG010000048.1 coordinate 4,894, forward strand.
TGATGAAGTAGGTCAATTGATATTGGCATTCAACGAAACCCTTGAAAGGTTAGAAAATCTCTTCGAAACCCAACGTAGGTTCATAGCTGATGTTTCTCATGAACTACGTACACCGCTGACTGCCATCCGTGGTAATGTTGATCTAATCCGCCGGATGGGAGAGGCGGATTCCATCTCTTTGGATGCCATCACTGCTGAAGTTGAGCGGATGACCAGGATGGTTCGCGACCTTCTATTGCTGGTGCAAGCTGAGACGGGAAAGCTTCCATTGGCGCAGGAATTAGTGGAACTGGACACCTTGATGCTAGAAGTGTATCAACAGGCGAAAGTGTTATCGGCTGAACGAGTAGTAGTCAAAATCGGAAATGAAGATCAGGCTCGAGTGATGGGTGATCGAGATCGAATAAAACAGGTGATGCTCAATTTGGCCGCTAATGCACTTGAACACACACCTGAAGGCGGAAGTGTCACTTTTGGATTATCCTGTGATGTGGATCATGCCAGGTTTACGGTCACAGACACAGGGTCAGGTATACCCAAAGCTGAGCTTCCGCATATCTTTGAGCGGTTCTACCGGGTTGATCCTTCACGAAAGCGACGTGATCAGGGGGGAGCTGGATTGGGTCTCTCAATTGCCTATTGGATCATTCGCATCCACAACGGCAGGATCGAAGTCGCCTCGGAAGAGGGTCAGGGAACTACATTCTCGGTTTGGTTGCCACTTGCAGATGGTGCCTGTAAGGAGGGAGAATAGGAACGGGAACGAAATCCGTTCACATATCCAAGGCATCAGCCGCCTGGTTGCAAAGACTTTCCCCTCCATTTGTAAGCCATTCACTCAGACGTGGACTTTTCGTCAGTCCTGAGTTGATATCCTCCAATATGCCCGACCCCCAATGAACATATCTTGACGTTTCATTTGCCCAGAATCCTCGATCCCACTGGATAACTGAGTGACCACCGTTGTAACCAGCTAACGCCAAAGACGGATCGCCCTTCGAGATTTCAAGTGAGCGGGTGAGGTAGGAAAGCCCGCGCAGGGCATTGATCGAAGGGTCAAGGGGATTTTCCCCCTCATGGAAGTGAAATGGCATAACCTGGAAGAGGCCTAAGGCACCGGCTGAGGATTGGATGTTGGGGTGTCCACAAGATTCAATCTGCATAACGACCGCAACTAGATTTGGATTCAAGCCGAATTCAATCGCCCAACCCTGGATCTGCGGCTCCCAGTATTGGATTTCCTTTGTGAACACTTGCGAGATCGCGGGATCTCCGTTTGCAGATTCAAATGTAGCTTGACCCGACTGGGTATTCGTTGGATCTATCAGACTCTCCCTGAGAGATTCTCGTGATTGCGACGCCGGTCGGAATGCCGTAAGCCAAAGGATTGAAACTGAACTGATGAGAAACGCCATTAGAACAGGGATCAAGCGGAAGGCAACTACTCCAGTTGCCTTGCCGCTTTCCC
>JAGLGG010000049.1 GCA_023144145.1 Anaerolineales bacterium
TCTTCCCACACTCTGTGTGCTTTTTTAGCCACATTTTCAGCATCGGAGGATAACTTCCCATCCTCATCCAACAATCCCGCCATGTGTTATCCATCCTCTGGCTTTATCGCCATTAAAACAGTTGATCCTTCGAAAGATCGTGACGCCTTTGTCGTCCAGCCTCATTAATGTTATGAGAAGCCAACCACTCTCGAAGAAATCTTTTGTAATGAGCCTCCCCAGTTACAGCATTCCAAGAAAGGCACTGGGGAGGCTTTGATTCAAACAGTTGGGTGGAAATTATCCTCCGCTGATGATGTCGCCGAGAATATCACCGCCCAGTCCGGCAAATCCCTTTTTCTCACCGATTTGCTGAAATCTTGCTGCAGCTAAAATCCGGTCAGCAAGGCGAGAGAAGGGCAGGCTTTGTAGATACACTTGCCCTGGACCCTTTAGATGTGCGAGAAAGAGCCCTTCACCACCAAAGAGCGCGTTGGTGAAGCCGCCGATAAATTGTATGTCGTAGTCTACTGACGGTGCAAAGGCTACCAGACAACCTGTATCGACGCGCAAGGATTCTCCCTGAGCCAAATTCTTTTCAATGATTGTTCCACCTGCGTGAACGAAAGCTAAACCATCACCCTCGAGCCGCTGCAGTATAAAACCCTCACCGCCAAAGATTCCTGCCCCCAGCTTTTTGGAAAATGCCACCTCAATTTCGATACCTTGTGCAGCACATAGAAAGGCATCCTTCTGACACAGGAACTTTCCGCCGACTTGATTCAAATCAAGGGGAATTATTTTTCCAGGATATGGGGCTGCGAAGGCAACATGGGATTTGGCTCCGCCAGAATTTAAAAAGGTGGTGATGAAGAAGCTCTCGCCAGTGACCATGCGTTTGAGACCGCTGAAGATGCCGCTTCCGGTTGAGGTTTGCATCTCAATTCCATCTTCCATGTAGGCCATGGTTCCAACTTCCGCTCGGACTCCCTCACCAGGGTCGAGCCCGATTTCGACCATTTGAAGGTCGTCTCCGAACACTTGATAATCAATAATATCCGTCATAGTTGCTCCTCCTTTTTGAATTGTATAACAGATAGGAACTGTGAATGGGTGAATCGAATTTTACTGCAACATAGAAGGTTCTGCGACAAATAAACTCCCTGTGTAACGGAGGATAAGAATTGAGTCTGTTCACAGAAAGAGATTGCCGGGATCAAAAATGTCAGTGAAGAGCGTAGGCTAGGGAGTAATGCGACACTAAATCGGTGCACTCACCAGATACTCATTCCTCGTTGTCATATTGGGTTTTTCCAAGAAAGCGCCGAACCGTACGGAACCGAGTTGGAGGAGATTGACGACGACGCTGACCACGACGTCGAAATATCAGTCCAACGATACATAAGCCCAGACCTGAGAGAAGTGTTGAGGTCTGCATAGAGTCTTCTTGATATGTCACCAAGAAGACAACAAGCAGAATGAGACCAATCAGAATGAGTGCAGATCCAAGTCTATACAACATAGTTGTTCAAATGGGGCTGTCCTAAAAAAGGTTATCCCTTATTAGTTAAGATATCATAGACAGGATATTCAACGGCTGATGGTAATTAATCTCCAGGTGTAGGGGCAACGCGTGCAACTCGCACGTCGCCAGTCGCCCTTACGCTGCCTACGGTGAAGTCAAATGATATCAAAATGGACTATTTAGGCAGCCCCACTAAGATATGATCAGCGAATCAAAGTTCGGCTTTGTTCGTGCATATAGGAGGTCAGATAGTACAGTCCCCCCGCATTTTTACCGGTTGAGCCGGAGCCCTTCCAGCCCCCAAATGGCTGAAAGCCGGGCCAGGCGCCCGTTGTGGAACCTTGTGGCCGATTCGCATAACAAACCCCAACTTCGATGTTTTCGAAGAAGTAGTCCACCTCATCTTTGGAACCGTAAAACCCGGCCGTCAATCCAAATTCACTTTCATTGGTGATCTTCATCGCTTGCTCAATACTATCCACAGGATGGACCATGGTGATGGGTAGAAACATTTCATGCTTCCACAAACGATGATCGAGGGGAACATCCGCAACGATGGTTGGCTGGCAGAAGAAACCCTTCGCAAATTCACCCTCGGTGATCACCTGCCCACCGGTGAGGAATTTGCCTGATTGAGAGAGATCCTCACAATATTCTTTGAACTCCCTGAAAGAGTTTTGATTAATCACCGGACCCATAAAGACGTCAAGTTCGGTTGGATCGCCCACCTTCAACTTATTTGTTTTCTCCATCAATAGGTCCACAAAATCATCGTAGACAGGCTGCTCTACGAAGATCCTCGAATTGGCAGAACATTTTTGACCTTGCAGTCCAAATGATGAGCGAACAATTCCAGAGGCAGCCCCTTCCAAATCGGCATTTCTAGAAACAGTTGAAGAGTTCTTCCCACCCATTTCAAGAATTGTTGGTCGGGGATAGGGCCCATTGGCTATCGTGCGGTAGACATTCATCCCCACATCAAAGGATCCAGTGAAGGTTACTCCATCGATATCATTGCTTTTTACCAGGGCGTTTCCGAGCGTGTTCCCAGGGCCGGTCACAAAGTTCACTACTCCCTCTGGAAAACCTGCATCCCGGAAGCATTCGGCGAGCAAGCGCACTGTCCACGGTGTATCGCTTGCAGGTTTCATCACGAGTGTGTTCCCGGAGAGAAGTGCCGCACCGGATGGGCCCCCAGTAAGTGCGCCAGGAAAGTTAAAGGGGCTGATGACCAACCAAACACCATAGGGGCGTAGGATTGAAGTATTTCTTGCTGAATATCCCTTCAATGGGTCTTTCCCCATCTTCACGACATAACCGCTGTTCAATTCCATCTGATCGCAAGCGTAGCGGATTAAGGCAGCAGCTTCGGCAATATCTCCAAGCGCTTCCATACGATTTTTTCCGACTTCAATGGAAATCACAGCCGCAATCTCATAAACGCGCTTATCGATGTTGGCAGCAGCCTTTCGAAGGATGCGGACGCGTTCTTGCCAAGGCGTTCCCGACCAGATCGGGTACGCTTTTCTTGCGGCAGCAATGGCCTGTTTGGCGTGGGTTGCAGTACCTTTCTGGAAAGTACCTAGCAGCCAATCCTGGTTAATGGGGGAGCGATCTTCGAATTTACTTCTAGCTCTCACCTCTTCGCCCCCGATGAGCATGGCATGCTCCTGGCCCATATTCTCTTTAACTTTTTTCAAAGCCTTTTCGTAGCGATTATGCAATTCGGGGGGCGGGTCAAACATTGTGGCATAGGTTAATTTGAATGCTGCTGACTTCTTCTTTTTCTTCTTTTTGGATTTCTTTTTGGCCATCTGATTGACCTCCGCGAACTCAAGTTTTGTGGATGTTAAGAAGTATAGCCCCCACATTCATTCCGGTCAAAGATTGTATTTCAAGAACCAACATATTCGTGGAAATATGGGAGTAGATGTGTCTATCAAATGATCCAAATTAGAGACATCTTGTTGTGCAGTGCTAAGGATATTGAACTTAATCGATGTATACTCGTGATCGAGGTGACCGGTTGACTTGGGTGCATAAAAGGATCTACGCTGCCGGTGGCGATCACGTACTCCAGAATTGGGCCTTGTTTCAGGATCAGACCGGCATAAGTGCAATCTTGCATCTGGATCCCGAAGGACCAGCAAAGTTTCACGGCCCGTCCCCGGTTGCTTATATGTGGATGAGGGT
>JAGLGG010000005.1 GCA_023144145.1 Anaerolineales bacterium
ACCTTCATCATCGATGAGGCTGGGAAGATCAGTCATATCTTTGAAGGAGTAAAACCTGAAGGACATTCGAGCGAGGTTTTGGAAGTGCTGAAAGGTTGAGCTCTAAGAGGAAGGGGCTATCCCAAAAGAACGACATTCATCCATCAGGAAGCCAGTAATCTGATGTTTTTCAAATGGTCACTAACAACCACAATTGTACGGGCAACCGGCGACGTGCGTCAGCACGCGTTGCCCATACGCCTCATAATATGACGTAATAGAGGGTGCAATTGCATTACACTAAAAACTTTCATATCAATCGTAAGGGCGAAGCATTCTCAATAGTTAAAGCATAATCCAGCACCTGTGTGAATGCTTCGCCCCTACATCGATTCGAATCTTTGGGCCGGTTTTCATGCGCAACCCACATCCGAAATCAATTTCCAGATTCCCCGGGCGTGGGAGCCCGGGCAGCTGAACAGCACTTGAAGAAACCTCTTCCCTCACCCCAACGGAACCGGAATAAACACAAAAACAAAAACGACCAACCCAAATAGAGCAAGCAATTTTCTGCGCCCATCCAACGGTGTGATATCATCCAACGGTTGTGCATGCATTCGTCCAAGGAAAAAGATTAACCCCGCCCAGATGTACCAACCGCTCCACAAAGTCCCTAGCGCCAATAATGCGACGACGATGAAGGGCCACAGCCTGCGCGCATTCTTTCCAAGGAGAACATACAACACGTGCCCGCCATCCAATTGCCCTGCCGGAATGAGGTTCAAGGAGGTCACCAACAGACCCGCCCAACCAGCCCAAGCAACTGGGTGAAGCAGAACATCACGCCCACCGAATGGAAAAGGCAAGCCCACCAGTAGGTATCGTATCCAGTACAGCACTGGTTGTACCCCGCCATAACTGACTGGCATGGGAAGTAGCTCACCCTTGACGATGAATTTCGCTGCCAAATACAGGAGAGAATTCCCTTCAAGAGATGTGAATTCCCTTGGTGAGGTGGGCAAGGTAGTGAAATCTGAAAGCGCCAAACCCAAGAGTAAAACTGGAATTGCCACTGCCAATCCCGCGAGCGGGCCAGCTATTCCGATGTCTAGGAGGACTTTTTTATTGCGTGGCGGCGCTTTTAACTTAATGAAGGCTCCCATGGTTCCGAATCCCAATATAGAGGGGAAGGGAATGAAATATGGCAGTGTCACAGGGGTTTTATGAAAACGAGCGGCAAAATAATGTCCAAATTCATGGGCGAGGAGGATGGCAAGCAAACTTGCAGCAAAAGGAATGCCCCTTCCCAAGGAGCGAAGCCCGGCACCGATTATTCCATATTGGTCGACAAGAGCAATGTCCTCAAATCCATAAAATGCTCCCGTGAAAAGAACGCTGAACAATGTGAGCCCAAAGAGGAGTAAATTTATCCAGGGATTGGAGGGTTCAGACTCTATGACCCCCTGGAGCGCCAGGACCACATCCTGTTCATCCTCACGGCGAAAGAGATGTGTCATACCTTCTCGCTTAAAGATCGGCTCTAATCTCTCATAGGCCCTATCAGAATCCTCGTACAATCTCCCTTTGAACTTGAGTGCGAAGCGGTCTTTCGGTCCGCCTTCGACCGTTTCATCGATACGCATTACGGATTTCACACCGCTCAACAATCGATTCAATGTTAATTCTTGAATTGTCACTTCTGTATGTTCTTCCATTAATGCTCCACCAACGCAAAGGCGGGAGTGGATGGGAGTCGAACCCACCGCGGCCCGCTGTGCGACCCGCCACCGGTTTTGAAGACCGGGGAGCCCACCGGGACCCAACCACCCCCGTTAGATTCAAAGCATACCCCATGCAATGTAGAGTGACAAGGGATCGCGTCTCAAGACGTGTCTCAGGACGTTGTGTAAATTGTCGGAAAACCTCGACAATTTCCATTACGTTAAAAGACAGTGTCGTGAGAAAGTTATGGAGCGCAGGCAATGAACGCCAACACAATATGGTTGAAAACCTGCTACAATTTCTCAATTCAGATGAGAACTACATTCCTGCCAAGGAAAAACCTTCAGTCATTGAAATTAGCACTTACACAAGGAGGTGAAAGTGCGGTTACGAGACAGGGTCGCGGTGATCACAGGCGGTGGACGTGGGATCGGTAAAGCAGTAGCCCTGGGATTTGCCAAAGAAGGGGCAGACGTTGTGGTAGCTGCACGCACCGAAGGTGAAATTACCGAGGCTCGGGATGAGATCATCCAACTCGGTCGTAGATCCAACGCAACTGTTTGTAATGTATCTGATGAGGACCAAGTTAAAAATCTGATCGAAGAAACACTGAGCATTTATGGGAAAATTGACATCCTGGTCAACAACGCCGGCATGGGTGGCATGCGACCTGTGTGGGGAACATCAAAAGCAAATTTCGAACGTGTTCTGGCTGTGAACCTTGTCGGCACGTTTTTATGCACCAAGCATGTTTGGAAACCCATGCGCGAGGCAGGAGGCGGATCGATCATCAATATTTCCTCCTTAGGAGGGATTGATGGTTATCCACTACTAACTGCTTATTGCGCCAGCAAATGGGGGCAAATCGGCTTTACAGTCGCTTGCGCGGAAGAAGGAAAACCCGACAATATCCGGGTAAATGCAATTGCCCCCGGCAAAGCAGATACAGCCCTAAGGGCTCAAATCAAGGAAGACAAGTCCAATCTGCTTAAACCCGAAGATCATGTTGGTGTGTGTGTTTTTCTTGCGAGTGATGAGTCTGAATTCATTACCGGACAGGTAATTCCAATTGAATGGTTTGGTAATAGAACGAGGGTAGGATGAAAAGATATTCTTCAGCAAAAGTAAAATGTATAAAAATTGAGCGTCTAAAATTTAAAAAGCCATCTATCAATCTGTTGATTCATCTGGCATTCACAGTCAGCATCCTAGTAGGAGCATGTTCTACATCAACACCCTCCCCTAATCCAGCTTCTCCGACTGAACCAGAAACAGCGAGTGTTCAACTCCCTACGGCAATTCCAACACTGGATGTGCCGCCCCTAACCTCTGCTCCTCCCACGCCATCCCCACAACTTTTTCCACCTGTAACCTCTGAAGAGTGGAGTCGAGGCCCGGATGATGCAGAGATAACAATCTTGATTTATTCCGATTTCCAGTGACCCTATTGTGCAGATGTTGCGCCCGTGCTGGCGCAGATCGAAGAACTACACCCTGAGGATGTTCGCATCGTATTCAGACAGTTCCCCTTAATGTCCATTCACGATAAGGCATCCCTGGCTGGCCAAGCTACAGAAGCCGCAGGAGATCAGGGCGCTTTTTGGGAAATGCATGATTACCTCTTTGATCATTATGATGAATGGGTTCAACTCACACCAGAATCCTTTATCCAGTGGTTGGTGGAGGCAGTTGAGAACTTAGAGATCGATGTGGAACGATTCCAGAGTGATATTGAGGGGGGTGTTTTTGAACCAAAGATGATTGATGCATTTAATACCGCTCTGACCCATGGAATTTCTAGCACCCCTACCATTTTCTTGAATGAAACCAAATTCCAACTTGCACCACAATTGCCCATCCTGGAAGCATCCATCAAATTACAACTCATAAATGATATGAAGTTCCATGAATTCCCCGAGACAACTATTGAACCAGGGATTAATTACACCGCTCGTCTTCACTTGAATATTGGTGAAGTTGTCATCCAGCTTTACCCTGATTCTGCACCCCGGGCTGTGAACAGCTTCCTGTTCCTTGCGCGATCCGGTTGGTTCGATACTAACCTGATGCATCGAGTTATTCCTGAAGTGCTCCTAGAAACTGGCGATCCGAGTGGAACTGGATTTGGAGACCCAGGATACTTCTACGATGTTGAGAGTGACCCAGCTTTAACCTTTGATTCTCCCGGAATGGTGGCTATTAC